>JAGXFI010000030.1 GCA_024637305.1 Sulfitobacter sp. | reverse complement strand
TCTGATCGCCCGTCTCCTGCCGCGGCCGATACTGACCGCCGCCTTCATCTGGGATTGGTCACGATGGCGACGGGAACACCAAGTCGCCGCTGCCGTTGCACATCGGAAAATGCGCCTCAATATGCAACTGTAGTACTAGGCCAGAAAACCCTAAGGTGAGAGATTGGCAGCGACCCAAGCGGGACTCGTTGCGGCTGCTTCCTTCCGGACCTGACCGGGTTGGCGAGATGCCTGCCCGCACCAACCTCTCGCGGCCCATATAGGGAAGGGGACCGTGCAGCGCAAGCTCAGAGCGTAATGCGGACCCGCAGGAATCCATCGTCGGTGTGGCCGCAGGCACGGGGAGAAAGGTAACTTATATCGTCCAGATGCGCCGCTGCATCGACCGAGGTGTTGAATGTCGTCTCAACCCCGCAAAGGGGAGCGAATCGCCAAGGGCTGGCTTTTTGCCACGCGCAACCCTTGGGTTTTTGCAAATGGGCGATCAACGTATCGTGAAAGGGCTGTGGGCACTGCGCGATGATCTGGTCTGGAGCGCAAGGTGCATAGCCGCCCCCGCCAGCAGCGCGGAACTGGTTGGTTGCAAGGACAAACCGTTGATCGGGCCGTACGGGCACGCCTTCATAGCACAGATCGTGAATGCGCGAACCGACAGGTGAGGCAGCGTCGATCTGATAAGTGACGCCAAACACGCTGTCGAAGTGGAAACTGGGTACGCCGCTATTTATCAGCGGCTGATCCGGCCGGTCAGGAGCGAGTTGCGAAAATATGCGGGCTGAGAACTCCAACCGGTCGCGCAGCTCGCGCCCCGATATCAGCATCGCGACGATATTGTTGGCATAAGGGCTGAGACCCGCGATGTGCCGCCGCAGAATGTCGCCTTTTGGAATGTAAAGATAATGATCTGGCCCCGCGCGTCCCCCCGACGAATGCGCCGCCGATGTCGCCAGCAAAGGCAAGCCCGCATGCGCGGTTTCCGATATCGCGTCCCGAATACAGCCAGCTTTGGCTTCTGCGACCAGCCGTGTCGTTGGCGCTGCGGTGACCAGAGCGAAATAGCTGTGAAGCGTCGTCTCGGTTGTCGCGACTTTTTCCGACATATGCGCGCGGGTGGCGGTGTCGGCGGCCTTGGCGCATCGCCTGATTGCGGGATGCTCAGGTGTTTTGGCGGTATTGGGCAACAGCCTGCCCGCGTGGGACGCAACGGTCCAAGACCCCTCTTCACCGCGTTCCAGCGTCAGATCGAGAACGCCCAGATCCGACCCCGCATGGCCGGCCATTACCGCCGGGATCTTGCCGACCCGGCCACCGGTGGCATCAATGCCTTCTCGATCGGCATAGTCCGATCCGGGCAGCCGGCGATGCGTGTGACCAGTCACCAGAACGTCGACCCCCGGGACGTCGCGCAGGGCGAGCGCCCCGGCATGCGCTGTGTCGATGTCCGAATGTTCACCCATGCCCATATGGGCCAGAACCACGATCAGCTCCGCGCCCACCTGTCGCAGATGCGCAACCTGACGGGCAACGCAGGAGGCTGGCGGTTCCACCTCTGCCTGCGCGCCAAGGGTGTGGCGGTTCCAGATCGAAGTGAGAGCCGGCAGAATGGACAAGATCCCGATCTTGAGTTCATGCATTCCCGTGCCGTTGCTGTCCGGCATCTTGCAGGGAACCAGCGCATAGCTGCGGATCGGGTCGATCGTCACACCATGAAGATTGGAACACACGACCGGTGCCCCGATATGTTCGGCCACAGAACGCAGATATGGCAGGCCATAGTCGAAGTCGTGGTTGCCGATGCCAACGGCGTCATAGCGCATCGCGGCCAGACTGGCGGCGATGGCGTGATCCGCCGTTACGGGCCGCGCGGCAAGATGTTCAGCCAATGGCGTCCCTTGAAAATTGTCGCCGTTGTCGACAAGGATGCAACCGGCCCCCTGGCTTGCCGCTTCTTCGCGCGCTTGGTTGATCAATGTGCCTAAACCGGCCAGCCCAGTCCCCGGCGCAGGCTTGTCCTTGCCATAGTCATACGGCAGCAGATGCGCATGCAGGTCTGTCGTCGCCAGCAGGCGCAATGTGCCCGTAGCTTGGCTGGTATTGCTTGCCTTATGCTTGGGATACAGACTACGATTCACACCCTATCCCTGAACTTTGATTAAATAAAACAACCCCTGATTGTTCAACTCTTATCGAACTAAGCCCGCGGTGCAAAGGGGCGACATAGGGTTGCGCAAACACTCCGCGCCGTGGCACTTCAGGGCAACAGGGAGACATTCGATGAAGCAGGCAGAGCAGGTGACGTTCGGGGGCTCGGGGCTCGATCGGGCGGGCGAGATCAGGGGCGACGCAGGTGCGGTAGCGCGGGCAATAACGGACCCATCCTCGCGCGCGGTGCTGTTCTGGCGGGGCAAGCCGCTGATTTCGCCGGCGCGACCTGCGGGGCTGGTGAGGTTGCCTATGGATCATCCGGTACTGGATGACGCCGAAGCGGACCCTATCCTGCTGGGACGCGAGGAAGGTGCCGCGGTGTTTGCCTACGATCTATCTGCCTGGGCACCCGAATCGCTCGATCAGTCACAGCTCGGGGCCTTTCTGGACCCCAGCGAACAGCGCCATCCCGACCTGCCGGACGACATGGCCTTTGCCGAACTGCGGCGTGTCATGACATGGCTCAACCCGCGTGATGCCGAACTCGCGGCGACAGGCAGGGCGATCATTAGCTGGCATGACATCCACGGCTTTTGCGCCCGTTGCGGCCATGCAAGCGAGATCACCAACGCAGGCTGGCAGCGCAGTTGCCCTGACTGCGGCGCTTCGCATTTTCCGCGCACCGATCCCGTCGTCATCATGCTGATCACACATGGAAACTCTGTCCTGATGGGGCGCTCCCCCGGTTGGCCGCAGGGCATGTATTCGCTGCTTGCCGGGTTCGTTGAGCCGGGCGAGACCTTGGAAGCAGCGGTACGGCGCGAGGTGTTCGAGGAGACGGCGGTGAAGGTCGGCGAAGTCGGCTATCTCGCGAGCCAACCCTGGCCGTTTCCTGCATCGCTGATGTTTGGCTGCTGGGGCCGGGCGACAAGCCGTGAGATCGAAGTCGATCCGGTTGAAATAGAAGATGCGCTGTGGGTCAGCCGCGAGGATATGATGACAATTTTCGCCGGGGAGCACCCTGCGATTTTGCCCGCACGCAAGGGCGCTATTGCACACTTTTTACTAGAAAACTGGCTTGCGGATACGCTGGATTGACGCATTATGAGATCATAGCACCTTCAGAGCAGGCGACCGAATGAAATTTTCGACAAAAGAAGATATCGAAGCGCCGGTTGAAGCGGTCTTCGATATGCTGTGCAATTTCGAGAGTTACGAGCGCGCAGCCATGCGTCGCGGGGCCGAAGTGCAACGTGTTGACGATTTGGCTCTGCCGGGTATCGGGATGAAATGGCAGACAACATTTGAATTGCGCGGCAAGCGGCGCGAGATGGAGATCGAGATGATCCGTTTCGAGCGCCCGACCGAGATGATATTGGAAAGCAGGTCAACGAGTGTAGTCGCGCTGATGACGTTGGAGTTGATGGCGCTTTCGCGCAGCCGAACACGCATTCTTGTTGCCCTCGACATAAAGCCGCAGAATCTTTCCGCGCGTCTGCTGGTTCAGTCGTTCAAGCTGGCCAAGACGTCGCTGACCAAGAAGTACAAGCTGCGCGTCGCCGAATACGCCAAGTCTCTGGAAGAGCGGCACGAAAAAATCGTCTGACTATTCCGCCCCCAGGCCATGTTCGGCGTTCAGCGCCAAGCGGTCAGGATGGGCAGGATAGACGCCCAGGATTTCCAGCATATTGGTGAAATAGGCCAATTCCTCCAGTGCGCGTCGCACAGGAGCGTCGTCAGGGTGTCCTTCGATATCCGCATAGAATTGCGTCGCCGTGAATGAGCCGCCGACCATATAGCTTTCGAGCTTGGTCATGTTGACGCCATTCGTGGCAAAACCGCCCATCGCCTTGTAGAGCGCGGCAGGAATGTTGCGCACCTCGAAGATAAAGGTGGTCAGCATCTGTTCGCCACGCGGCGTTGCATCCAGTTCGGGGGCCATCAGCAAGAATCGCGTGGTGTTATGCCCATGATCCTCGATATCCTCGGCCAGCACTTCGAGCCCGTGGATCTCGGCGGCGACGGCGCTGGCCAGCACGCCTTCGTGGCGCGGACCATCGGCGGCAAGTTCCGCCGCAGCACCTGCGCTGTCTGCTGCGGCTTCTGAGGTAATGCCATGCGCATCGAGAAACGCCCGTGCCTGCGGCAGCAGAACAAGGTGCGCGCGGACGTGCTTTACCTCGTCCAGTTTCACACCGGGAAGCGCCATCAGGCAAATGCGCACGCGCACGAAAGCCTCGGCGATGATCTTGAGCCCGCTTTCCGGTAACAGGCGGTGGATATCGGCTACGCGCCCGTAGGTCGTGTTTTCCACCGGCAGCATTGCCAGATCGGCTCGACCTTCGCGCATGGCACGGATGACCCCTTCGAAGGTGGTGCAGGGGACCGGGATCGCGCCGGGGCGCGCCTGCAGGCATGCCTCGTGGCTATAAGCGCCCAAGGCTCCCTGAAATGCGATGCGGGGCGAAGTTTTCTGGCTCATCCGGTGCGTCCTTAAGGCAATGGAAAGACTGCTGATGCAGACAGGGCGAATGGTCGCGGTAACTACACCTTGCCTGCGGAGAGGGAAAGCAATAGATACGCGGTCGGAACATAGCCTTATGACAAAAACTGATGGACCCTGACCCATGGATACAATGAGAGTGACCAAGATTGCAGCTGGCGTGCTGGGCGCGTGGTTGGTTTTGCTTTTGGGCAAATGGGCGGCCGAAGAGGTTTATCATTCCGCCAGCTATGGCGAAGCGTCCTATGTGATCGAAGTCGAGGATAGCGTTGGCGATGAAGCCGAACCGGAAGTGCCTTTTGAAGTACTGCTGGCGTCCGCGGATATCGATAGCGGTGCGAGAGTCTTCAAGAAATGTTCGGCTTGCCATAAGGTCGAAGCAGGCGCGAATGCGACCGGTCCCCACCTCTATGGTGTCGTTGGCCGTGAAGTCGACTCGGTTGAGGGGTTCAACTATTCCGGCGCGCTGGAGGAGGCTGCTCAGGTTTGGACGCCGGAAAACCTCAGTGCGTTTCTGGAGAACCCAAAGGGCTATGCGCCCGGAACGACGATGGGTTTCGCGGGTCTGAGAAAAATCGAGGAGCGTGCGGACGTCATTGCTTATCTCGACAGCATCGGCGACTGATCACGCGCCATGCTGCGATGTCGAAGGCCGCCCGTTTCGAGGCGGCCTTTTTCGTGGGTCACGCGGATTTCAGGTAGATAACACAGATGCAACTTGCACCTCGGGTCGATGCGACATTAGCTTGGACCACGCCGTGCGATGGCCATCTTCCTAATGAGGAGCATATGATGACGACGTTCCGATCCAATGCGACAATCCAACTGCCGGGTGGCTTCAAACGGCTGGGCTTCGTCGCAGCCTGTGCGGGTTTCTTGGTTGGCGGGGCTGCACTTGCATCTGAGGATTCCATCATCAAATCGCATGGCTACAATTTCTATGGCAAATTGAAATACCCTGCGGACTATACCCATTTTGACTATGTAAACCCCGACGCCCCGAAAGGGGGTGAAATCTCGGTCCCGTTCGTCGGCGGCCTCGATTCCATGAACCCTTATTCAGGCAAGGGTCGCGCGCATCTGTTTTCGATTTTTGGATTCGAGAGCTTGCTGGGCGATGCACCCAGTGGCGTCCCCGTACCGGCAGACGTTTATGGCGAAACCTACTGCCTTCTTTGCGAGAGCCTGGAGTACCCGCAGGACAAGTCCTGGGTCATATTCAACATGCGCAAGGATGCGCGGTTCTCCGATGGGATGCCGGTCACAGCGCATGATGTCGCGTTCTCGCATAACCTGCTATTGGATGAGGGATTGAAATCCTACGCTGACGCGGTGCGAAAACGGATCCCCAGCGTCGAGGTGATCGACGATCATACGGTGAAATTCAACTTTGCCGAAGGCATATCGCGACGCAGCCTGATTGATCAGGTAGGTGGTGTTCCCGTCTGGCCGAAGCATTGGTTTGATGAAAAAGGCGTAGGTCTCAAGGACGACTGGCGGGCCGAACAGCCGCCCGGGTCCGGGCCTTATGTAATCGACAGCGTCGATCTGTCCCGTTCCATCGTGCTCAAGCGCGATCCCGACTATTGGGGGCGTGATCTGCCGATCAATGTAGGCCGCAACAATTTCGACACGATCCGGTTGGAGATCATCAGCGACGACACCGCTGCGTTTCAGGGGTTCAAGACCGGCTTGTATACTTTCCGCACCGAGGGCGATTCCAAGAAATGGGCGACGGGGTACGATTTTCCAAAGGTGGATCAGGGTCACGTCGTCACTGCGGAACTGCCTGATGGCTCTCCGCCTGCGCCGACAGGATTTATATTCAACCTCGGCCGTGATGTCCTGCAGGACAAAAAAGTGCGGCAGGCCATCGCCCTGATGTTCAACTTTGAATGGACAAACGAATCGCTGCAATATGGTTTATTCGATCACCGCGCATCCTTCACCCAGGACACGCCGCTGATGGCTACGGGCAAGCCTGATGGGGCGGAACTGGATTTTTTGCAAGGGCTTGGTGACGTCGTTCCTGCGGAGATGCTGGCTGAGGAAGCGGTCGTTCCGCATAGTTCGGGCGCGGACCGTTTGCTGGACCGTCGCAACGCGCGCGCCGCCTCCAAGCTGTTGGACGAGGCCGGTTGGACCGTCGGCGACGAAGGCAAACGCCGCAATGCCGAAGGCGAGATCCTGCGCCTCGATTTCCTCGCGCAGTCGTCGGGGTCTCCGACTCTGTCCGCCGTGATCGAGAATTTCGTGGGCAACCTGCAGGCAATCGGTGTCGACGCAGTGTTGGAGAAGGTAGACGATTCGCAGTACACGGCGCGCGAGCGGGATCGTGACTATGACATGATCTATGACGCCTATGCGGCGTTCCTCGGCACCGGGACCGGGCTTGCACAGCGGTATGGATCTGAGGCCGCGGCGTTTTCGCTGTTCAACCCGGCTGGCCTTGCCAGTCCAATGGTCGATGCGATCATCGACGCGTCACTGAACGCGCAAACGGCAGAGGAAGAAAATGCCGCGATGACCGCGCTCGACCGTGCGTTGCGCTATGAGTTCTTCATGATTCCCCTGTGGTACAACGACAGCCATTGGGTCGCGTATTACGATCAGTACGAGCACCCGGAAACGCTTCCGGCCTACGCACTGGGCCATCTGGATTTCTGGTGGTTCAACGAAGAAAAAGCGCAAAAGCTGCGTGCCGCCGGCGCGCTGAGGTAACGCAGGCATGGGAGCCTACATCCTTCGTCGGCTTTTGCTGATCATCCCGACCTTGTTCGGCATCATGCTGGTTAACTTTGCGTTGGTCCAGTTCGTGCCTGGCGGTCCGGTAGAGCAGGCGATCGCCCGTATCCAGGGCGGCGGAGACGTCTTTGGCGGGTTTGCAGGCACCAACAACGACGCAGGCGTGACGGATGATCTGGCGCGGGGGTCCGACAGCACCTATGTCGGCGCGCGCGGGCTGCCGCCTGAATTCATCGCCGAATTGGAGAGGGAATTTGGTTTTGATAAACCGCCCGTCGAGCGGTTTATCAACATGCTGTGGAATTACATGCGGTTCGATTTCGGAGATAGCTATTTCCGCTCGATCAGCGTGATCGACCTCATCAAGGAAAAGTTGCCGGTGTCTATCACACTGGGTCTGTGGTCTACGCTGATCGCCTATCTGATCTCGATTCCGCTAGGTATCCGCAAGGCGGTCAAGGACGGGTCGAGCTTTGATACCTGGACCTCGGGTGCCATCATTGCCGCCTATGCAATCCCCGGATTTCTGTTCGCGATCCTGTTGCTGGTGTTGTTCGTGCCGGGCAACTGTTTCCGAATTCCCGTTCTGGCCGAGATGTGGCCGGGTGGCGCGGACTGGAACCCGACCTGCCACCAGCTTTTCCCGCTGCGCGGTCTGACCAGCGACAATTTCGACCAGCTTTCGGCGTGGGGAAAGGTCAAGGACTATGCTTGGCACATCACGCTGCCGGTTCTCGCCTCGACCATTTCGGCGTTTGCGACGCTGACCCTGTTGACGAAAAACAGCTTTCTCGACGAGATCAAGAAACACTACGTGATGACCGCCCGCGCCAAGGGCCTGTCAGAGCGCAAGGTGCTGTACGGGCATGTCTTCCGCAACGCGATGCTGATCGTGATCGCGGGCTTTCCTGCGGTGTTCATCGGCGTGTTCTTTGGCGGATCCCTGATTATCGAGACGATCTTCAGCCTCGACGGGCTGGGCCGTCTGGGGTTCGAGGCGGCGGTTGCACGGGACTATCCGATCGTGTTCGGGACGCTTTTCATCTTCGGGTTGATCGGCCTTCTGGTCGGTATCATTTCCGATCTGATGTATGTGTTCGTCGATCCGCGAATCGACTTCGAGAAAAGGGAAGGCTGATGCAAGAGCCGAACCCGACCCCCGCCAACGATGCCCCCGCGCCCCCGATCAAAGCCGGGCGATTGTCGCCGCTCAATCAAAGGCGCTGGCGCAATTTCACCAAGAACCGCCGCGCCTATTGGTCGCTTTGGATTTTCGCGGTGCTGTTTACGCTCAGTCTGTTCGCGGAGTTTCTCGCAAACGACAAGCCGATTCTGGTGAATTATCGCGGTGACTATTTCATGCCGATTTTCAAGTTCTACCCAGAGACGGCCTTTGGCGGTGATTTCCAGACAGAAGCGGTTTATCGCGACCCCGAGGTCAAATGCCTGATTGCGACAGGCGGACTGGATCTGTGCTTTGACGACCCCGACGCCTATCTCGAAGATGCGCAGGATGGTGTGGTCGACGGCGATCCTATCGAACTGGGCTGGGCACTTTGGCCTCCGATTCCCTACAGCTTCGATACTGCTGTGGACCGACCCGGTGCGGCACCGCTCCCGCCCGGGGGGCAGAATTATCTGGGTACGGACGGCACCAAACGAGATGTGCTGGCCCGTGTGATTCACGGCTTCCGTTTGTCTATCGTGTTCACCCTGATCGTGACGGGTGCCTCGACGTTGATTGGTATCGCGGCAGGCGCTGTGCAGGGGTTCTTTGGCGGCTGGCTGGACCTCATATTCCAGCGCATCATCGAAATCTGGTCTTCGACCCCGTCGCTTTACGTCATCATCATCATGTTCGCGATATTGGGACGAAGTTTCTGGCTGCTGGTCATCCTTTTGGTGTTGTTCAGTTGGACCGCGCTGGTCGGTGTGGTGCGCGCCGAGTTCCTGCGGGCCCGTAACCTGGAATATGTCCGTGCTGCGCGTGCGCTGGGCGTCGGCAACACCACGATCATGTTTCGCCACATGCTGCCCAACGCCATGGTCGCGACGCTGACGATGTTGCCGTTTCTGGTGACTGGCACGATCTCGTCACTGGCGGTGCTGGATTTCCTTGGCTTCGGGTTGCCGTCTTCGGCACCGTCACTGGGCGAGCTGACATTGCAAGCCAAGCAGAACCTGCAAGCGCCTTGGCTTGCATTTACGGCGTTCTTTACCTTCGCGATCATGCTGTCGCTGCTGGTTTTCATATTTGAAGGGGTGCGCGACGCGTTCGATCCCAGAAAGACGTTTTCGTGACGGCCCTGCTTGAAGTGAAAGATCTGTCGGTTTCCTTCCGCCAGGACGGTGCCTTGACGCATGCGGTGAAGAGGGTGAGCTTTTCCCTCGAACGCGGCGAAACGGTCGCGCTGGTTGGCGAAAGCGGGTCGGGGAAATCCGTGTCCGCGCTAAGCACCGTGTCGCTTTTGGGCGATAGCGCTGAGGTGTCTGGCTCTGTCACCTATGACGGGCAACAGATGATCGGTGCGTCTGATAATCTGTTGCGGCAGGTGCGGGGCAACGACATAAGTTTCATTTTCCAAGAACCGATGACATCGCTCAACCCGCTGCACACCATTGAAAAACAACTGGGGGAATCGCTGGCGTTGCATCAGGGGCTTGCAGGCGCGACGGCTCGGGCGCGCATACTGGAACTGTTGGAAAAAGTCGGGATCAACGACGCCGAAAGCCGTCTGGGCGCATATCCCCACCAGTTATCCGGGGGGCAGAGGCAGCGTGTGATGATCGCGATGGCCCTTGCGAACAAACCCGACGTGCTGATTGCGGATGAACCGACGACCGCGCTCGATGTGACTATTCAAGCGCAGATCCTCCATTTGCTGAAAGAGCTTAAAGACAGTGAAGGGATGGGCCTGCTGTTCATCACCCATGATCTGGGTATCGTGCGCCGCATCGCGGACCGGGTCTGCGTCATGCAGCATGGCGAGATCGTGGAGCAGGGAGTGACCGCGGAGATCTTCGCCAATCCACAGCATTCCTACACGAAAAAACTGCTCGGTGCGGAGCCTTCGGGCGTTCCTGCCGCGGTGCCGGATGGCGCGGACGTGATTGCACAGACCGAGCATCTCAAGGTTTGGTTCCCGATCCAGCGCGGATTGCTCAAGCGGACTGTGGGTCATGTGAAAGCGGTCAATGACGCGACCCTGTCGGTGCGGGCGGGCGAAACGGTGGGCATCGTGGGCGAAAGCGGTTCCGGCAAGACGACATTGGCATTGGCGATGATGCGCCTGATTTCGTCCGAGGGGCGGATCGTGTTCATGGGACAAGACGTTCGCAAATGGTCCACGCGGCAGTTGCGGCGTTTGCGCAAGGATATGCAGATCGTGTTTCAGGACCCGTTCGGCAGCCTGAGCCCCCGCATGACCTGCATGCAGATCATCGCGGAGGGCCTGACGATCCACAACGTCGATCCCGACCGCGACAAGCGGGAACTGGTGCGGGAGGTCATGATCGAAGTGGGCTTGGATCCCGCCACGATGGACCGTTATCCGCACGAGTTTTCCGGTGGTCAGCGCCAGCGCATCGCGATCGCCCGTGCCATGGTACTGCGTCCGCGCCTGCTGGTGCTGGACGAGCCGACAAGCGCCTTGGACATGACGGTTCAGGTACAGATCGTCGAACTGCTGCGCGAATTGCAGGTGAAGTATGGGTTGGCCTACCTGTTCATCAGTCATGACCTGAAAGTCGTGCGCGCCATGTCGCATAAGGTGCTGGTAATGAAGGGCGGCGACGTGGTGGAATACGGTGCGGCGGACGATCTCTACGATAACCCACAGACTGAATACACCCGCACGTTGTTACAGGCGGCGACTTAGCTGCTGCGTAAAGCTGCGATTCTGAAGGGGGTGTGATTCCATCCGCCAACTCCGCAAGGCCACTGTGCGTGTCCAAGCTTCCTGTATGCTGGCTGCGGGCGCAGGATCAGCTGGGACCGATCATCAGGCAGGTGATATTGCGCGCGGCAAGCCGCCGGCATGCGAGGTCGGCGGTTTCCCGTGTCATGCCGAGGAAGTTTGCCTCGAAACCCTGGGGGCGTTTGACCACTTTGCGGAGCGTCCCGTCGAGGGTCGACATCTCTGCCAATGCGGTGGTTATCAGCACGCTTTCCGCTTTGAACCGGCTGGGATAGCGGCCGATGTTGACGCCCCAGTGGTGGCCACCGGAAGTTGATATTCTTGTGACCACTTCCTGTTCCTCTGCGGCCCGTGGCGCGCGCTGCTCGGTCAGCAGGCGAACCAGACCTTTCGGCCTGAGCGCTGGCCGCATTGAGGCTGCCGCAAGGACCACCTGATCGTCGGGGGCAATCTGGGGTGGGGGTGCCGCGATGGCGACCGGCGTTGCCTGGGCCTCTTCCAACGCCGCAGCGATGCCGTCTGACAGCGCCTCGGTGATGACCGGTGCTGTATCTGCGCGCGCAACGAGGATTTCTGCTTCGGCGGCGGGGCGGATCTGTGGGCGTTTGGATTGTTTGACAGTACCGCTCAGGCGGATCGTCTTGCCTTGGCCGCCGGATGTTGTGTCATCATTTGCATAGACCGGTGCATCGGGTTTGCGGAGCGGTGCATTGGAGGGGGAGCGGCGAAAGCCCAAGTCCAGAAGTTCTGCGATCTTGGCATTGCGTTGTGCAGTGGACGTTCCGCCAAAGACAGTCGCGATGATGCGCTCGTTGCCGCGCTTGGCGGTGGATACAAGATTGAAGCCCGCAGCGCGGGTGTAGCCGGTCTTGATCCCGTCGGCACCCTCGTAATCTGCAAGAAAGCGGCGGTTCGTGTGGTTCACACGTCCTACGCCTGCGTCTGCCGTGATGCGGGAGAACAGGTTATAATATTGCGGGTAATCAAAAAGCACGTGGCGCCCCAAAATCGACATGTCCCGCGCGGTCGAAAGGTGCCCCTCCTGGGTGAGGCCATGCATGTTCTTGAACGTGGTACGGGTCATCCCCATCGCCTTCGCTGTGCGGTTCATGCGGCGCGCGAATTTCGCCTCTGATCCCTCGATGGCTTCACCGATGGCAGTCGCGGCGTCGTTTGCGGATTTCACCGCAGCGGCGCGGATCAGATAACGGAGTGCGATTTTTTGACCGGGCTTCAATCCGAGCTTCGATGGGGGCTCGGACGCGGCATTTTTGGAAATCGTCACAATGGTATCGGCGGAGATTTCGCCTTTCGTGATTGCTTCGAAGGCGATGTAGAGGGTCATCATCTTGGTCAGCGAGGCAGGGTGCAGACGGGTGTCCGCGTTGCGCGAATGCAGCACTTCGCCGGTTCGTGCATCCATCACATAGGCCGCATAGGGCGCTGCGAGCGCGCTCAACGGAACGAGCACCAGAAACCAGATTGCCGCAAAAACAAATAGCCCGAATTGGGCCGACGATAAGCGTCGCGCCTTCATGCTGAAACTGCCTTTTTACTGCCTCGGACCGCCGATTATTCGACTGGCCATATTTTTGATTGAGAAAAGGCTAGCACAGGCATCGCTTTGGATAAACCCTTTGAATCGCAAGGAAAGCAGGAATTTTTCTGATCGCTTGTCCACATCTAGGGGAGTATACAATCGTAACCACCACAAGGGCGATTGTGGCGGGAATGTGGCAATACGACGGCAGGGTTGGGACCGACTCACTTTCGCCGTTCAAGAGTGGTGACAAGATCAGGAAGGTCGGCCAGCTTGCCAATTTCGCGATAGCGTGAATGATCCGGGGTATCGGCATGTTCTATCGCCCAGGTCAGGCCGTGGGGGACATAGACGCCCCAGCCTCCCGCCTCGATCATCGGCACCACGTCAGAGGCCATGGAATTGCCGACCATCAGGCCTTGTGCCACGCCGTCGCCATGCCGGGTAAATATCCGACGGTACGTCGCGCGGTTCTTGTCCGACACGATTTCGACCCCGTCGAACAGGTTGCCAAGGCCTGATTGTGCCAACTTGCGCTCCTGATCCAGCAAGTCGCCTTTGGTAATCAGCAGCACACGGTAGTCGACGCTAAGTTTTGTGACCGTCTCTTCAGCGTGCGGCAAAAGCTCTACCGGGTGGCTTAGCATCTCGCGCCCGGCATCGAGTAGCTTGGCGATGACATGGCCGGGGACCTTGCCTTGCGTCACCTCAACCGCAGTTTCGATGACCGACAGCGTGAAACCTTTGATCCCGAAACCATAATGCGGCAGATTGCGTCGCTCTGCCGCCAGCAGACGCTCCATCAGCGTTTCGGGATCGGTATAGTCGGCCAGAAGCGATGCGAAATGGTCCTGCGTTAGGGTATAGAAACGCTCGTTATGCCAAAGAGTATCGTCAGCATCGAAAGCGATGGTGGTCAGCGCGCGGGACATATCTGGGTCAACCTCTTTTCTAAATCGGTACGCACGTTATATAGACAAATACTCGACTCACCCAACAGACGTGCCGGAGCAGTGATGCACCTTGATCTTCATATGATGGCTGACAGGTCGGAGGACGATAACGACACCTCCATGCTGACCAAGCCAAAGCCAAAGACCAAGCGGCCACCAATGTATAAGGTGTTGCTGCTTAACGATGATTTTACACCGATGGAATTCGTCGTGCATGTGCTGGAACGATTTTTCGGCCTCAATCACGCGCAGGCATTCGAGATCATGCTGACGGTCCATAAAAAAGGGCTGGCGGTCGTTGGCGTCTTCAGCCACGAGATCGCAGAGACGAAAGTTGCGCAGGTCATGGATTTTGCGCGCCGGCATCAGCATCCGCTGCAATGCACGATGGAAAAAGAAGACTGAAGCATGCTTGATACCCGCCTGCCGCTGGCTCTGAACGGAGGCGGACTCGACTTGCCCGACGAGGGGCTGATCGCGGTGTACCAGCCGCCGGTCGATTCCGATCTGGATATGCTGCCCAAGGAGCGCGTCCAGATTATCGAAGGTTTCAAGCCTCATAGCGACGCCTGGTTGGCGCGCGGGTTCGACGTTTCGACCGTTGCGGATGAAAATGTATCAGCCTGCATCGTCTGTCTGCCGCGTTCGAAAAACGAAGCGCGTGCGTTGATTGCCGAGGCGTGCAATGCCTGCAACGGCCCATTGGTGATTGATGGCCAGAAAACGGATGGTGCCGACAGCATTCTGCGCGAAATGCGGGCGCGTGTGACGGTCCACGGACCGATCTCCAAGGCACATGGCAAGCTGTACTGGATCGATGCGCCCGCGACCGAGTTCTTTACCGACTGGATGATGGGGCCGGCGCAGACCGAAGGCGGTTTCTGGACAGCGCCGGGCGTGTTTTCGGCGGATGGGGTCGATCTGGCGTCCGCGTTGTTGGTCGATGCGTTGCCGCAGAAACTTGGAACCCATGTGGCGGATCTGGGGGCCGGTTGGGGGTATCTGGCCGCGCATGTCCTGACGCGCCCCGCGGTCGAGGCCGTGCATCTGGTCGAGGCTAGCCATATCGCACTGGAATGCGCGCGCCATAACGTGACAGACCCGCGGGCGCAGTTTCATTGGGCTGATGCCGCCACCTGGGACCCTGCACACCGGATGGACAGCGTGGTGATGAACCCGCCGTTCCATCAAGGTCGCGCGGCGGAGCCTCAGATCGGGCAGGCGTTCGTTGCAGCTGCGGCGCGGATACTGGCACCAAACGGGGATCTGTGGATGGTGGCCAACCGGCATTTGCCGTATGAAGCCGAGCTCAAGACCCGCTTTGCACAAGTCGAGGAAATCGGCGGCGATGCGCGGTTCAAGCTGTTCCACGCAAGCAGGCCGACGCGCAAGCGGCGCTGAACGACAAGCGAAAAGGACACTCATGTCATTCTCCATCAATGGAAAAACGGCGATAATTACCGGGGCGGCCAACGGTATCGGCCTGTCGATTGCACGTCAGTTCGCGGACAGAGGCGCGAATGTGATGTGTGCGGACATGGACGAAAAAAAGCTGATCGAAGAATTGGGCGAACAGACAGACGAAGGCAACATTCGGTTCTTCGCCGGGGATCTTCGGCACCGTTTGACCATCGCCAATCTGGTTTCGGCAACCATCGACGCGTTTGAACAGGTTGATATCCTGGTCAATGCGTCGCGTCAGGTGTTGCCTGGCGATGCGTTGGATGCCGAGGACGAATCCGTCAAGACCATGCTCGACCAAAATTTGATGACCGCTTTGCAGCTGTCACAGCAGGTTGCAAAGCGGATGATAAAGCAGGCGGAAGACCAGCCCGAGGGACAGGTCGGATCCATCATCAACTTCAGCTCGATCACGGCACGGCAGACCAGACCGGAGCTGATGGGGTATTCAATCGCCGCCGCTGCGGTTGAGCAGATGACCAAATCCATGGCTCTGGCGCTTGCACCGCATCGCATTCGGGTGAATGCCGTGGCTTTTGGTTCGGTGATGAGCGCATCGCTCAAGCTGTCTGTCGCGGACAATCGTGAATGGCGTGACGACATCCGCCGTCATACGCCCTTGGGGCGCATCGCGGCTCCAACGGAATTATGCGATGCGGTACAGTTTCTTGCCGCCGAAAGCAGCAGTTTCATGACGGGCGAGATAATGGTGGTTGATGGCGGGCGCAGCCTGCTGGATGCTGTTTCGGCCCCCGCACACTGAGGTCAATGATGTTCGATCAGGAGAAATCCCGCGCAGCGGCTTGGTTTCGTAGTTTGCGAGATGAGATCGTCGAGGCATTCGAGGGGCTGGAGGACAACCATGACGCCGGCCAGTTGACGGACATGGGCCCGGGTCGTTTTCAGGTAAGCACGACAAGGCGCCATAGCGATGACGGCTCTGACGCGGGCGGCGGTCTGATGAGCGTCATGCGCGGGGGGCGGGTGTTCGAGAAAATCGGCGTCAACGTGTCCGAAGTTTTCGGCACGCTGGGCGTTCCCGCGCAACAGGCGATGGCCGCACGCGGTGTGCCGGGGATCGAAGCGGACCCACGTTTCTGGGCCTCGGGCATCAGCCTTGTGGCGCACATGCAAAACCCGCATTGTCCGGCCGTTCACATGAACACACGGATGTTCTGGACCCCCGGCGCGTGGTGGTTCGGGGGCGGATCTGATCTTAACCCTTGTATCGAATACGCCGAGGATACCGCCCATTTCCACGCTGAGCAAAAACAGGCGCTCGACCCGCACGGGGCTGACATCTATCCGGCGCTCAAGGCTTGGGCGGACGAATATTTCTACATCCCGCACCGCAATCGCGCGCGCGGGGTGGGCGGCATTTTCATGGATGATCGCAATACCGGTGATTGGGAGGCGGATTTCGCCCTGACGCAGGATATCGGGCGCGCATTCCTGCCGGCCTTTCTTCCTTTGATCCAAAAGCGGCGGGTCCAGCCTTGGGATGAAGCGGACAAGGATGTGCAGCTTATCCATCGCGGTCTCTATGCCGAGTATAATCTGGTCTATGACCGCGGCACGAAATTCGGTCTGGCGACAGGTCATGACGCCGATGCCGTACTGATGAGCCTGCCGCCGTTGGCGAAATGGGTCTAGCTCTCGTCGAAAAAGCCCGGTCCTGCCTGCGCTAGCAGTTCCTGCGCAAGATCGGTCCCCATCGCGGGACCATTGGTCGCCGGGCCGCGCCGCTCTCCGCTAAGCACCTCTGAGCCATCGGGGCGCAGTATCTCGCCGCGCAGAATGAGGTTTGCCCCGTCCAGAATTGCCAGCCCCGCAATGGGTGTCTGGCACGATCCGTCGAGCCGCCGCAGGAAGGCGCGTTCCGCATCCACGCGCAAACCCGTGTCCCGGTCGTGGAGGGGAAGGAGCAGGTCGGCTATGCGCGCATCCGCTGCACGCCGTTCGACCCCGATTGCACCCTGTGCGATCGCAGGAAGCATGTCGTCAGGATCGACAGCCGTCGCCGGAACATCGTCGCGGCCAAGGCGGTTCAGCCCGGCCATGGCGAGGAACGTGCAATCCGCAACGCCATCCGTCAGCTTTTGCAGGCGGGTTTGCACATTGCCACGGAATTCGACAACTTTCAGGTCCGGTCTGCGTGCCAGCAGTTGCGCGCGACGCCGCAGCGAAGAGGTCCCGACGATGGCACCCTGTGCCAGTTCCTTCAGGCCGCGCGCCGTCCGCGATACGAATCCGTCCCGGACATCCTCGCGCGGCAGATAGCAATCAAGGGTCAGGCCGTGGGGTTGTTCCGTCGGCATGTCTTTCATCGAATGGACAGCGATGTCGATGCTGCCGTCCAGCAGCGCCTGCTCAATTTCGCGGGTAAAAAGACCCTTGCCGCCGATTTCCTTCAGCGGGCGATCCTGAATGGCGTCGCCAGTG
>JAGXFI010000183.1 GCA_024637305.1 Sulfitobacter sp. | reverse complement strand
GGGCTGCCCTATCATTTGGTGACTGGCGATGTGCGGCAGGCGAACTATTCGAGCCTGCGGGCAGAACTGGTCGAGTTTCGCCGCCGCGTGCAGCAATTGCAGCACGGGGTGATCGCGCATCAGCTGTGCCGGCCCATCTGGGCGCGCTGGCTGGAGACCGCGCAACTGGCGGGCCGCTTGGACCTGTCCGATCCGGCGTCGGCGCGCATGGTGCAATGGATCCCGCCGCGCTGGGACTGGGTTGATCCGCTGAAGGACATCCAGGCACAAGTGCTGGCGATGGAGGCTGGCATTACGTCGCGGCGCAAGGTTGTCGAGGCCACCGGCTACGACGTCGAGGAAGTCGACCGCGAGAACGCGGCCGATGCTGCGCGGACAAGGCAGCTGGGGCTCAGCTACAGAACCAGCCCCGGCGAGACGCAAGGCGCGCGGGCGACACCGACCCAGACGCCGGAAACAGATGACGAAGGCGACGGGTCCGCCGCTCAATCCGAACAGGAGTAAAACCATGAACACTTGGTACACGATCCGCGCCCGGGCTTCGGGAGCGGAAGTGCTGATATATGACGAAATCGGTGCCTATGGCGTTTCGGCCAAGGGGTTTCTGGCGGAGCTTGGTGCGCTGCCGGATGACGCACCCATTGATCTTCGTCTCAACAGCCCCGGCGGCTCGGTCTTTGATGCGGTCGCAATCTATAATGCACTGACGCGGCATGCAGGCACGATCACGGTTTGGATCGACGGCATTGCGGCCTCGGCTGCAAGCTACATTGCCATGGCGGGCGACGAGATCGTCATGCCGGAAAACGCCTTTCTGATGATCCATGACCCAAGCGGTCTCGTCATGGGCACGGCGGCGGATATGCGTGACATGGCCGGGACGTTGGACAAAATCGCCGCCAGCATGACGCGGGGCTATGCCAGCAAATCCGGCAAGCCCGAAAATGAAATCGCGGCGCTGCTGGCTGCGGAGACCTGGTTCGATGCCACCGAAGCGCTGGAGGCGGGCCTTGCCACGCGTCTGGCAGAGCCCGTGCGCATTGCCGCCAGCTTCGACATTGCCCGGTTCCGCAACGCACCGCCTGAACTGGTCGACGCGGTCGGGGTCAACGAGCCGGAGACTGCAATCACAGACGACAACGATATTGATCTGACTGTTGAACCTGCGCCCTCAGAACAGCCCGCCAGTTCGGGTGTTCCGGCTGGAAGCACCCAATCGAGTGCCGCAGAGAGTTGCGTTGCAGCCGTCAACGCACCTCCCGACGCCGGGGCGATCCGCGCCGAGGCCATTGCCCATGCCCGCGCGGTGATCGACCTTTGCCGCCTGGCAGGCCAGCCGCAAATGGCTGGGCGATTCCTCGAGGAGGACGCCAGTCTGGACGCTGTGCGCACCAGCCTGCTGGATTTGAGGTCCGAGGCCACGCCGCAGATCAGCCCCCATCACCCGCAACCCGGGCGCAGCGAGACCACGCGCCCCTGGGGCGATGTCATCGCCCGCACTTTTCGCCAAAAAGGATAAAACCCCATGACCACGCTTTCTGAGCTCCCCCATCCCGGCGGCTTCCTCATCTGGGAAGTCTTGCGCGACTTCACCCGCGAAACCGTCACCATCTCATCCGGCGCTGGCAAGCTCGCGCCCGGCACCGTGCTGGGAAAAGTCACAACGGGCGGCAAATACGCGACGCTCGCGCCCGCTGCCACGAACGGCAGCCAGAATGCCGCCGGCATCCTCTGGGCTGGTGTCGATGCCACGAATGCCGATGCGGCCGGGGTCGTGATCCTGCGCGGGCCAGCCATCGTGAACCGTCACGAGATCATTTTCCCCGAGGGTGCCACCGAGGCCCAGATCACCACCGCCACCACGGCTCTGGCAGCACTCGGCATCATCCTGCGCTGAGCCTGAGCGCAGCTTTACCAATATCAGTAAAATAGAAGGAGGCACGCTGTGGCCACCATGGACATCTTTGAAGGCGATGCCTTCTCCATCATCGAGCTGACCCGGGCGCTCGAAAACATCCCCTTCAAGCCAGCGATCCTGTCGGGGGCGGGCCTCTTCGGCAGTCGCGGCGTGCGTGCGCGCACCGTGATGATCGAAAGCAGGGATGGCACGCTGTCGCTGATCCCGTTTTCGGAACGTGGCTCCGCCTATGAGAGCCAGATCCCCGAGCGCCGTGAGATGCGCGCCTTTGTGTGCCGCCAGTTCAAGAAGCAGGACGTGCTCTGGGCCTCGGAAATCCAGGCGATCCGCGACTTCGGCTCGGAAACCGCCGTGCAGCAGGTGCAGACCGAGGTGGCGCGCAAGATGGGGCGTCTGCGCAACGACGCGGAGGCCACCTTCGAGTTTCACCTCTTCAACGGCATCCAGGGTGTAGTAAAGGACCCGCGCGACGGAGCCACGGTGATCAACTACTATACCGAGTTCGGCATCACCCCTGCCGTGGAGGTCGACTTTGATCTCGACAATGCCACCCCGGGCTCTGGCGCGCTGCGCAAGCGCTGCCAGGCGATGATCGAAAGCGTCGTTGACACCCTTGGCGGGCTGGCCGCCGGTCAGGTGCAGCTGCGCGCTGAATGCGGTTCGGCCTTCTTTGCCGATCTGGTGGCGCACAAGGAGGTGCGTGAGACCTATCTCAACACTGCCGCTGCGGCTGATCTGCGGGGCAGGGTGGGCGAGGAGGTCAGCTTCGGCGGCATCACCTTCCGCCGCTACCGGGGCGGGCTCGGCTTCGGTGTACCCACCGACAAGGCGTATTTCTATCCCGAGGGCGTCGAGGGTCTGTTCGAGATCTACTACGCGCCCGCGGATACCTTCGAGACGGTGAACACCGTGGGTCTGTCGCTTTATGCGCGTATGATCCCCGATCGTGACCGCGACGAATGGGTGCGGCTCGAAATCGAGAGCAACCCGCTGCCGATCTGCACGCGGCCTCAGGTGCTGCGCGGTGCACGGCGGACCTGATGAACGCCCTTGCAATGGCGCTCGACGCGCTGTTCGCCGATGGCAATATCGGGGGCGATGCTGTCTACACGCCCGAAGGTGGTGTGGCGATCATTGTCCGCGTGGTCACGCGCCGCGCGGACGATATTGCCAGTTTTGGCGATGCGCAGATCTGGTCGGAAACCACGCGTGTCGATCTGCGTGTGGGAGAAGTGCCAAATCCGCGGGCCGGCGACCGGATCGAGATCGAGGGCGAGGCGTTTCTTATTCAGGGCGAGCCGGCGCGTGACCGCGAGCGGCTCGTCTGGACCGTGGATCTGCGCCCGGTATGAAGCTGAAGCTCAACATCGATCCCGACATCGCCGCGATGATGACAGCAGAGGTTGCGGCTGGCGAACGCGCCGTTACAGCCGCGATGCGCGAAGCGGGCACCGGTCTGAAGACGGCTTGGCGGGGGCAGATCACCGGCGCGGGCCTGGGACGGAAACTGGCCAACTCGATCCGATCGCAAACCTATCCCAAGGTTGGGCAAAGTCTGAGTGCTGCCGCGCTGGTTTGGTCCAAGGCCCCGGTCATCGTTGGTGCCCACAACACTGGCCCGCTGATCCGCTCGAAAAACGGGTTCTGGCTGGCGATCCCGCTGCCCGCCGCAGGCAAATCACTGCGCGGCGGCCGTATCACCCCCGGCGAATGGGAACGGCGGCGCGGTCTGCGCCTGCGCTTCGTCTATCGCCGAACGGGGCCGAGCCTGCTGGTGGCAGAAGGACGGTTGAACACGAAGGGTCAGGCGATGGTGTCGCGCTCGAAAACCGGGCGCGGAAAGGTCACCGCGCCGATCTTCCTGCTGGTGCCGCAGGTGAAGCTGCCGAAGCGACTGGATCTGGAACGGGATGCAATGCGCGCGCATGAGGCCGTGCCGGGGTTGATCGTGGCGAAATGGGTTGAGGGGAGGCTGTGATCAATGTTGTCGCTGATCGGCGTTCGAAGATATTTCCATAAAAGAGGCGAACGGCTTGCTGCGGACATTCGTCGACGGCGCAGCGAACGGTGGCAGTGAGTCCATCGGAACAAATGCCGCGTCGCGTTTCAACGACCGCAGCATTTTCTGCTGCGGACGTTCGACCGGCTGCTTCCGGTTCCAGGGAATGTTGAAATTGCGCCGGAGGTGAGACCCCGCGGAGCATCACGCAGCGAGTGATAGCGATGCGTTGATGGGCGGTCGCCGTTCGATCCTGATCCGGACGAATGTTGCGAGGAGCGCCACGGCACCCGTCAGAACGGCACCGACATCGGCGGAGAACGCGATCCACGCGGCTCCGGCGAAATCATGCAGAGTCCAAAACGCACCTCCGGCTAGCAACAGAACTCGCAAGTGCAGTTCGTTCTGCTGCATGCGCGCCAGAGCGACGAGGATCATTGCGATCAGGCTGAGCGCAGAGACGGGCCCCTGCCAAAAACAAAGGCCAAGCAACGTGCCCAGGGCGATCAATGCATATCCCAGCCGTTCCATCGCAGCATTTCGTGACGAGAGAAGCGCGGCACCGGTCTGGACCGACCCGAGAATGTTGGCCACGGCGGCAACGGTGATACCGAGGAAGGCGTAATGCGCCGCGAAGGTGAGCCCGGCCGCGAGTTGAAACAGGAGAATCGTATGCCGGTTGCGGAATACGGGTGCAACCGTCAGACAGACCGCCGCCGCGATGCCCGACATCAGGGTCGGTGCGTCCTGCGGCAGTAGGCCGTCCAGCCAGACGGGGTCGGCAAAGCCAGTGATATTCATGGTCGTCGTCTTTTCTCAATGTTGTGGTGGCAGGAGGGCGGCCGTGGCCGCCGCCCTCTAGAACGGCAGGCGCCGGGCCGCGCTTCGGACGTCGCCACGGGTCAGCCCGATATCGTCGAGCATGTAGTCCGGCAGCTCCTGCAAGTACCGGTAGTCGCGGCGGTTGCGAAGATGCTGACGGACCGATCGTGCGATGCGCTGAAACGTACCGACGGCCCGGGCCGTCACGCGCCCGCTCGCATCAGTGCCGCTCTCGGGAGCATCGTAGGGAGAGTAGGTCATGTTCTTGTTTCCTTTTGTGTTTAGTATTGATGGAAGTCTCAGGCTTCTCGGACCGGTTCGTCGGCCGACAGGCCCCATCCGCACACGCAAGTCCGAGGTACGGTGTGGAATTTGAAGCAGTGGTGTTTGGGGTGTTCCCGTCCGGCGCGATGCTCCGGTCAGGCACGAGTCAGATGTCGACAAACCACAGGACAACCGGTTTGAAGCCGATCTGCCCTTTCCCCTTCCGGCACAAGGCGTCCGAAATGGATGAAGAAGTGCGCATTTTCGTGGCGCAGCATCCGCAGGATCTGATCGACCGTCAGCGTCGCATCGGCCTTATCCAACGGATGTGCCGACAACGTGCGGACCCCGACCACGCCCTCTGCCATGACGGCCACGCCCTCGCCGTGTGCTTGCGAGAGCGCCTTGATGGCGTCTTCGACGGTCGGTTCGAACCTCAGCAGGTGGTCGTACCCGCGACCCCTCAGAAACTTCATTATCGCGGCGGTCGCACCGCAGATCCGTATCGTGTGCCCGGCGGATTGCTGAAGCTTGGCGGCAACGACGAGGCCGCGCATCCCTGCGCTGGTCAGGCGGGCGACCCAGGCCAGGTCGATGATGAGATCCGCGTGGGCATCCCCGACCGCCTCGACGAGTGCATCGTAGAATGATCCGGCGGAATACAGATCGATCCGGCCAGAGACTGCGAGGATCCGAATATCGCGGCGCGTGGTGACTGAGATTTGCATTGAAAAAGTACCTGCCTTTTGAGAGATGGAAAGCGGGAGGCAAAGCCCTCCGCCCCGGGCTCTGATTTCACTGGAATTCAGGGATGCAGACCTGCATCGGTGTGATCTGGCGGATGCTGCCGAACCCGGTCATGCGGGGTGCCGTCTCCAGCTCGATACCGGGGGCGGCGGCGATCAGGGCTGCCAGGCCCTCCTGCATCTCCAGCCGCGCCAGCATCTCGCCGATGCAGCGATGCGGACCGTTGCCGAAGACCGGGTGCAGTCGGGGCTGGTCGCGGCGGATGTCGAACCGGTCGGGGTCCTCATAGAGCGCCGGGTCGCGCATCGCGGACATGGTGCTGGCAAGCACCGCCACGCCTGTCGGCAATATGATATCACCGATCTCCAATTCGGCCTCGGTGAACCGCGGGATCGAGCCGACGGATGGATCGAAGCGCATCGCTTCGGATACCGCGCCCGGGATCAGCGCCGGATCGGCTTGGATCGCCGCCCAGTCGTCGGGACGCTCCAGCAGCAGTGCCACCAGCATAGCGAACGCCGCGCGGGTCGTGTCGGTGCCGCCGATGATGATGCCCAGGACCTGATGCACGAGGCTGTCGAAGGAGATCTCCTGGCTGGCCTGCCAGCTGGCGACCAGAGACGACAGCATGTCGTCGCGCGGGGACACCAGCCGATCCGCCAGATGATCGCCGACATAGTCGAAGAGCTGGACCGCCGCTTCCTCGATTCTCTGGTGGTCTTCAATCGGGTAGATCGGCGCTACTGCGGGGGCGAGTTCATATACCCGGCTCGCGAAGTACGGCGCGTCCGCGCGTGGCAGGCCTAGGATCCCCGCGATCATGGCCGCCGGGACCCGCGCCGCCATCCGCGCGACGAAATCGAAGGACGTGCCGCGCGGCAGATCGGCGACGATCGCATCCGCGACCGACCGGATCTCGGTTTGCATGTCGCGCATCGTGCCGTGCGGCAATCTGCGGGCAAAGAGAGTCCGCCTGCTTCGGTGCTCGTCGCCATTCGCGAACAGGAAGAAATCGCGCAGAAGGCGCGCCGTCGCGCCGTCGGGAATCCCCCGGAGCCGCACATAGTCCTTGCCCTTGATCTGCGTGGTCCGCGGGTCCGTCAGCAACGGCAGAACATTCTCGGCGCGCAGTGCCATGTACTGCCCCTCGCCCAACTGGATCAGCGCATGATTTTTACGCAACTCGGCGAAACTTGCATGCGGGTCTTCGGCCAAGGTCGCGGGATCGACGATCAGCGGGGCCCGGGCGGCAATATGTCTGGTCTGGTTCATCGTTCTGCTCCATGATTGCGTTATGCAGCGTCCTTTGGGTTGCTGCTGTTGACACTGAATTGAGCCCTGACCGTTGTTG
>JAGXFI010000182.1 GCA_024637305.1 Sulfitobacter sp. | reverse complement strand
ATCCCGCTGTTCGCTAAGAACAAGTTCCGAGATGTCAGAAATTCAAGATCGGCCGGCGCATTGAACGCAGCAGCCACGGAGCCGGGCGGTCCGTCCGGACCGTGACTCCGAGGCCCCATCGCTGGTTCTCGGATAGAATTGGCGCGGCCGATTTCAGGCTTTCAACGGAAGCGTTTCATCGCGTCCTGAAACGCCTTGGACATGTTGTTCCAAGCCGCTTCGTATCCCTTGTGCAGATCTTCCCAAGCCTTTTCGCTGGCGGCCTGAGCCTCTTTCAGCCTGGCCTGTGCTTCGTCGCGCTGCTTGCGAAGCTCCTCAAGTTGCTTTTCGTATTTGGCGCGCGCGTCCGATTGGGCCTGTTCGGCATCGCTTTGTAATTTGTCGATTTGGGAATTCCAGTCGTCTATGCTGGATTTCATTTTCTCGACATACGCATTGCGGTCCATGTGTCACCTCCTGATTTTTACACGAAGCTTAGGGCAATGCGGCCTGTATGTACAGGAAAGGCATGGCCTCTATGAAACTGAAGCGGACATCGTCATGATGATTGCCGGACAACTCCTGTACGTTATGTCGCGATCCGGTGAAGGACCGCTTCAAGCGCGGGAACTTGTCAGCGCGAAACTGGTTGAGGCAGGCAGGGATGTCTCGTAGCCTCAGCGGATGGCCGAGCGTTCTCCCTTTCGGTGCATCGAAATCAGTTGCCTCCGCCTTGAAAACCCTGTGCGCGCATGATGCCGGGCCGGGGCACTGTCGTTAGTGAGCAGTTGCATGAATTCCAAGCCGGATCACGATATGGGGCGCGATACTGTTCTCACGCATGGCGTAGTCAGCGAACATCCCGAGGATCTGCTGCATGGCACGGGTTGGCGTGCGCTTTGGGCAGTGCTTCGCGAAGCGTTCCTGAGGCTCTGGAGCGACGACGCCTTCGGATTGGCCGGCAACGTCGCCTTCCGTGCGCTTCTGGCCATCTTTCCGTTCCTGATCTTCACAAGTTCCCTTACGGCCTTCATCGGCAACCGGTCCATGGCTACCGATCTGAGCGCGTTCCTGATTGCAATTGTGCCGCAGACGCTGGTCGAGCCGATCATTCTGGAGGTGGAGGCCGTGATGACTGTGCAGCGCGGCGGCATACTCAGTCTCGGTATCCTGCTCACGATATGGTTCGCGATCGGCGGCGTCGACGGATTGCGGGTGGGTCTAAACCGTGCCTACGGTATCCGCGAGACGCGCTCCATCTTCGGGCTCTATGCCATGCAGGTCGCAGTGGTCATGATGGCGAGTCTGGTGCTCGTCCTTGTGGGTTACCTGCTGGTTCTCGCGCCGCGCGTGGGTTCGATGATGCACACGCTTATGCCCGGCTTCGATCCCGGTTCGGTGACTTTCGCGCTGATCCGGTATCCGACTGCGGTGGCCATCCTGCTGGTGGCGCTTTTTCTCGCGCATGTCCTTCTTCCGGCCCGGCGGACCAGGTTCGCGAACATCTGGCCAGGGGTTCTGTTGACGCTGGCCGTCTGGATCCTCCTCACGGTTGCGTTCTCGTTTTATCTCAGCACTTTCGCCAGATATGCAAGCTACTACGCCGGTCTCGCCGGGATCGTTGCCGCGCTCTACTTCATGT
Source organism: Sulfitobacter sp. (assembly GCA_024637305.1). Lineage (GTDB taxonomy): Bacteria > Pseudomonadota > Alphaproteobacteria > Rhodobacterales > Rhodobacteraceae > Sulfitobacter. Next base: position 13,104 of record JAGXFI010000182.1, on the reverse strand, counting down.
ATCTTGCGGCCCTCGTTCTGATCTTCGGTGGAGAGTTCAACCGCGCCCTCAGGATACGTCGTATCGCGCAGGCGGTGCGCAACAAGGACGATCAGCAGGATGAACAGCATACCGGTTAGTGAATAACCGGTGGAACCAAACTCGGCTGATCTGGTTACCTTGCTATACCCGACGCCCGCAGGATGCCGGGCGTGCGTCTGCGAAAGGCTGAAATGAGCAACAAAAGCGACCGCCCGGTCCGCGACCCCCGCAACGACCAAGACACGTTTTCCGAGGATGAGGCCATCCAGATCGCGCGTCACCGCGCCCTCTCGCCGCGCGCAGTCTACGAGGTCATCAATCGCGAGGGCCGCGAAGAGCTAAAACGGCCGCTTCTGTCACTCTGGTGGTCGGGCATCGCTGCGGGCGTCGGTATCTCGGCCTCGGTTCTGGCAGAAGGGATCCTGCACCACATCTTCGCTGAGCATCCCTATCAGGTTCCGATCGAGAACATGGGCTATACCGTGGGGTTCATCCTCGTGATCCTCTCGCGGATCCAGCTTTTTACCGAGAATACCATCACGGTGGTGCTGCCGGTCCTGAAATCGAAATCGTCGGAAATGTTCGTTTGTGCTGCACGGCTCTGGGGTGTCGTCTTTGCGGCCAACATCGTAGGCACGTTCATTGTCGCCTTCCTGAGCAGTTACGGCGGCTTGGTGGTGCCTGATTATGTCGAAGGCATGAAGGCCGTCTCGCTGCATTTCGCCGAATACTCCGCGATAGAAGCGTTCAGATACGGCATCCCCGCAGGGTTCTTCATTGCGGCCATCGTGTGGATGCTGCCTTCGTCGGAGGGGTTTGAGATCTTTGTGATCTTTCTCTTCACCTATCTGATCGCGATGGGCGAGTTCACCCATGTGGTGGCCGGGTCGAAAGAGGCCTTCTTGTTGATGCTTGCGGGCGACATCTCCGTTGCCAAGGCACTGTTCGGCCTGATCCTGCCGACGCTGCTGGGCAATGTGCTGGGGGGAACGGGCCTGTTCGCGCTTCTGGCTTACGGGCAGGTGGCCCACGAGATCGGCACCGAGACGAATGACCGGAACTGACGGCTCCGGCAACCGGTGGGCGGGCTGGGATAGACGAGTGAAACGGCCCGATTGCGGCACCGCAGGCTCGGGTGCCAATATTGGCTGAAAGGCGGACGGAAGCACAACTGACACCGCATGGTGCATCTTGCCGACGGCATTATTCTTGGAACGATTCCGCAGGTCAGTTGTTGAAAAGGTGGAAGAGCGGATTTCCCGCCTCAGAATGGGTGCTTCATGACCGACCAGCCCGACCAGACCCGCCGACGACTTCTTGCGGGCGTTCCATTGGCCTCCGCCACCTTTGTCCTGAGTGCTTCGGCCGGTAAAGCCGCCGTTAAACCTGATCCCGCTATTCCAGCAGATCCGCGCCAACCACGATTTGAAACGACAGATCACATCGCCAAATTTTACAAGTTGGCGCGCAGCTGACTCATCGGAGGAAGATACGATGCTTCGCCGCCGTTCGACCCGCGCCGCAGAGCGCCTCAATGCCCCCCTCGGACAGACGCGGCGGGAATTTCTGCGAAATTCCGGTGTTGCAGGCCTGACGCTTGCGTCCATCGGGGCCGCTGCGGGTCGTGTCGTTCCGGCGCAGGCGACCACGCACACGCCGCTGCCGGGCACCACCTACCACAAGACAATTTGTCAATTCTGTTCCGTGGGCTGCTCGCTTTGGGCCGAGGTGGAGAACGGTGCCTGGGTCGGGCAGGAACCGGCCTTTGAATCGCCGATCAACCAAGGCACCCATTGCGCCAAGGGCGCGGCGATGCGCGAAATCGCCATTGGCGAACGGCGTCTGAAATATCCGATGAAAAAGGTCGCCGGAGAATGGACGCGCATCAGTTGGGATCAGGCGATTTCCGAACTGGGCGAAAAGCTTCTGGGGATCCGGACGGAATATGGAGCCGACAGCGTCTACTGGCTGGGCTCGGCCAAGTATTCCAACGAACAGGCCTATCTGTTCCGCAAGCTGGCGGCCTTCTGGGGGACCAACAACGTCGATCATCAGGCGCGCATCTGCCATTCCACCACCGTGGCCGGCGTTGCCAATACCTATGGTTACGGCGCGATGACCAACACATTCAACGACATCCGCAACGCAAAGAGCATCCTCATCATCGGGGGCAACCCTGCCGAGGCCCACCCCGTTTCGATGCTGCACGTCCTGAAGGGGCGCGAAAACGGAGCCAAAATGATCGTCGTCGATCCGCGTTTCACGCGAACCGCCGCCCATGCGGACGAATACGTGCGCATCCGTGCCGGTGCCGACATCGGTTTTATCTGGGGGCTGGTGCGCGAGATTTTCGCGAACGGCTGGGAAAATGCCGAATTCATTCGTCAGCGTGTCTGGGGGCTGGACCAGATTCGCGAGGAAGCGGAGCGCTGGACTCCCGAGGAAGTCGAGCGCGTTTCGGGCATTCCGCCCGAGCAGACCGTGCGCGTGGCGCGTATGATTGCCGAAAACCGGCCCGGCACGCTGATCTGGTGCATGGGGATGACCCAATCCACGATAGGCAGTTCCAAGACCCGTGCGGCGTCGATCCTTCAACTGGTGCTCGGGAACATTGGCAAGTCGGGGGGCGGCGCGAACATCTTCCGCGGTCACGACAACGTGCAGGGGGCGACCGACATGGGGGTCGGCTGCGATACGCTTCCGGCTTACTACGGCCTGGCCGATGGTGCGTGGAAACACTGGTGCCGCGTTTGGGACGTGGATTTCGACTGGATGAAGGAGCGGTTCGCCTCGGTAGAGCTGATGCAGGCGTCGGGCATGCCACTGTCACGCTACATGGACGCGATCCTCGAATCCGACGACAACCTGGATCAGCCCAGTCCCGTCAAGGCGATGATCTTTTGGGGCCATGCCGCGAATTCCATCACACGGGGGCCGGACCAGCGGGCCGCTCTGGACGCGGTGGATGTTCTGTGTGTCATCGATCCGCACCCGACGCAGGTGGCGATCATGACCAACAAGCAGGACAACGTGTATCTTTTGCCTGCGGCGACGACGGCGGAAACGCATGGGTCAGTCACGAACTCCAGCCGTTCGCTGCAATGGCGCGACAAGGTGATCGATCCATTGTTCGAAGCGAAAAGCGACTATGAAATCACCTATCTCTTTGCAGAAGCCTTTGGTTTTGCCGACATGATGTTCCGACATATAGCGGTCGAGAACCGTGAGCCTGTCGCAGAGGACATCCTGCGCGAGATCAACAAGGGGACCTGGACGATCGGCTACACCGGGCAAAGCCCGGAGCGGTTGAAGCTGCATATGGAGCATCAGGACAAGTTCGATTCCGTAACGCTCAAAGGCATGGAAGCGCCGGTGAAGGGCGAATATTACTGCCTGCCGTGGCCAACCTGGGGCAATCCCGCAGATTCCCATCCGGGCACGCCACTGCTTTATGACACCTCTGTCCCGGTGGCCGAAGGCGGTCTGCCGTTCCGCGCCCGGTGGGGGGTGGAACATGAGGGCGAAAACCTGTTGGCCGAGAACAGCTTTCCCAAGGGTTCGGAGATAGAGGACGGCTATCCGGAGGGCACGCTAGGCATGATCGACGCGCTGGGCTGGTCGGGCGAATTGACCGCAAAAGAGCGTCTTGTCATCATCGCCATCGGGGCGGACCGGTTCAAGTACGACATGTTTGCCATGACCGAGGAAGAGGCGCGAGTGGCGATAGACCGCCTGTCCTCGGCATCCCTGCAACAGCGGACCGGCGATTCTGCCGAAATTACCGAAAGCTGGGGCGGCCTCGGACAGGACACCCAGTCGGACGAACAGACATCCATCGCGCAGCGTTTCGGGGATTATCCGGAAAATGCGATGACGGCGATCAACAGCTATCTGGCTGACAATCCGCAAGAGGACACGCCGGACGACGCGACCCTGTATGACAAGATCCAGCGCGTGAATTGGAAGACGGATCTGTCGGGCGGCATTCAGCGCGTGATGATCGCGCATGGCCTGGCACCCTATGGCAACGGCAAGGCGCGCAGCGTGGTCTGGACCTTCCCCGATCCGGTGCCGCTCCACCGTGAACCATTGCTGACACCGCGTCGCGATCTGTTGCCGGAATATGCGACATACGAGGACCGGCGCAGTTGGCGGCTGCCGGTTCTGTTTGAATCGATACAGAAAGTAAATTTCGCGGCCGAATTTCCCATCATCCTGACGTCCGGCCGCCTGGTCGAATATGAAGGCGGTGGTGATGAGACACGGTCGAACAAATGGCTGGCGGAATTTCAGCAGGAAATGTTCGTCGAGATCAACGCCGTCGATGCGACCAGCGCAGGCGTCATAGACGGCACCCATTGCTGGGTGGTCTCTCCCGAGGGACGGATCCGGGTCAAGGCGATGGTGACCCCTCGGGTCGGGCCGGGAACTGTCTTCCTGCCGTTCCATTTCGCGGGTTTCTGGATGGGCGAGGATCTGACCCCGAAGTATCCCGATGGCTCCGCGCCCTGGGTCGTTGGCGAAGCCGCGAACACGATCCAGACCTACGGTTATGACATCGTGACCCAAATGCAGGAAACCAAGGCAACCCTTTGCCGGATAGAGGCGATCTGAAATGGCACGATTGAAATTCCTATGCGACACGGATCGCTGCATCGAGTGCAACGCTTGTGCCACGTCTTGCAAGAATGAACACGAGGTGCCTTGGGGTATGGTGCGGCGTCGGGTCGTGACGGTCAACGACGGAAGACCGGGCGAGAGATCCATCGCGATTTCGTGCATGCACTGCACCGACGCCCCCTGCGTTGCGGTCTGCCCTGTCTCGACGCTTTATCAGACCGACATCGGGGTGGTATTGCATGACAAGGACACCTGCATCGGCTGCGGATACTGCTTTTACGCCTGTCCCTTTGGTGCGCCTCAATTTCCCCGCGCCACCTTGTTCGGCAGCCGCGGCATCATGGATAAATGCACCTATTGCGCCGGTGGACCCGAAGAAAACGGATCCGAAGAGGAATTCCGAAAATACGGTCGCAACCGGATTGCCGAAGGAAAGCTGCCGATCTGTGCTGAGGTGTGTTCGACCCGCGCCCTGCTGGCAGGCGACGGCGAGGTCGTCGGCGAGATCTACCGCGAACGTGTCGTCGCGCGCGGTTTTGGTTCTGGTGCCTGGGGCTGGAAAACCGCCTATTATCCGGAGCAGGGCACATGAGCGACCCTGTCGTCATCCGCGGCCGCGACTTTGTCAAATACCGCATCGGCGGCGCGATCGCCGCGATCCTTTTGGGGCTGGCACTTATTTGGCAGGTCTACGAGATCTTCGACGGTGATGCGCGCACGATCCCCGAGGTGCGCTGGGGTGCCGCGATTTTCAACGGAAGGGCGATGGCGCCGCAGGACGAACCCAGCAGCATTCTTGCAGCACAGGCCTTGGCCGCGCGCACGACTTTCCAGGCGGAACGCTATCAGACAGGACCGTCGCCCGAGGCGGATCGGCCGAATTACAGCGTGGTGCCTGACACCTACATGATAACAGCGCCCATGGATTACGGCGAAGAGTTCACGCAAAGCTGGGCGCAGCTTTCCGGAGAGTCCGGTGCCATGCTGCGCGCGCCGCAGCGGATCGTCGGTATCTCGTCGCTGCCTTATCCAGGCGCTGCCCTGTTCGAGCGCCCCTTCGCCCGCGACTGGCGTCTTGGCATGGCCGACATCGCCACTCATCTGGGGGCGCTCGCAATCCTCGGAATGGGGTTTGTGCTGGCGCTCGTGCTTGCCATACGGGGGCGTGTGCCGATTGCGCATGGACGCAGTCCACGCACCGTAAAGCGTTTCGGGTTATGGGAACGCGCGACCCACTGGATGACCTCAATCAGCTTTATCGGGTTGGCCCTCACGGGACTTGTCATCGCCTTTGGCAAGACCCTGTTCCTGCCGTTCGGCGAGCCGACGCTGGGCGCGGTGGGTTGGATTTCGACTTGGGGTCATGTCATGTTCTTCCCCTCCTTTGCTCTGGGGATCGTGCTGATGGCGGTGATGTGGTCCCACCGGAACCTGCCTGACCGCGGTGATCTGAATTGGCTCCGGGTCGCGGGCGGGTTTTTCTCCGATGGTGGCCCCACACCACCCGCCAAGAAGTTCAACGCAGGTCAGAAGCTTGTCTTCTGGTCGGCGGTTCTTGGCGGACTGTTGATGGTTGCAAGCGGCGTGACTCTGATGTTCCCGTTCTACTGGGCCGACATCGGCACGCTCAGCTGGGCCATGCTCGCACATGCGGTCTTGGGGTTGCTGCTGATCGCGATTTTTGTGGCACACATCTATATCGGCACGGTCGGGATGCAGGGTGCCTTTTGGGCCATGTGGAGCGGGCGCGTCGATCGCAACTGGGCTGAGGAGCATCACTCCGTATGGCTGGAGCAGATCGAAGCCCGAGATGGAAAGGATTCCACATGAAAGGTTTCATCATCGGCACAGTGGCGGCATTCGCCTTGGTGACACTGACCTATTTGGGATTGCAGTTCGGATCTGTGACCACCGCCGAACGGTATTCCGTGCCAATGGTGCAGTTCGGAGCCGATCTTTCCGTCGAAAGCGTCCCGGAGTAGCCACGCAATCAAGCCATTGGCGCAGCTTTTCATGCGCGATGGGGTCGTGCGGCAACAGAGTTGACCGAATGCAACCGGTCCGCCATGCTAGGAGGCACAACTGCTGCGGAGGCCTGCGATGACCTGTAGAAGTTTGCTGCGCGCCCTCCTTGCGAGCCTCTTGATCGGGCTTGTCCATCCAGCTGCTGCCCAAACTTCCGGAACCTGCATAGTGAAACAAGTCGCGGGGCAAGCGTCTGTTTCTGCGCGTGGTTCAGGTGTTCGACCTGCGGTGATAGGCTTGGGGCTGGGACGCAACGCGAAGCTGCGTACCCAAGCCGGCGGGCATGTCACCATGGCCTGTTCCGGTGGGCTTGAGGTGATTGTCGGCCCCGAGACCGAGATCGATGTGATCGGGCTTCTTGATGGCGATGCGCAGCCTTTCGGTCTTCGCCTGATGAACGGGATCGCCGGCTTCCTGTTCTCCAGCGACAATCAGGATGGCGTGCAGGTCCGAACGCCCTCCGCTGTGGCTGCGGTGCGTTCCACCCAATGGGCGATGCGTGTTGAAGACCGCGCGAGCGCGGTTTTTGCGCGTTCAGGCACGGTTTTCGTTGTGGCCGAGAGCGGCGACGCGCGTCTCTCCCCGGGTGAGGGCGTGGATGTATCGCCCTCGGGCGCAATGGGTCCGGTCGTTCGTTGGGGGCAGGCACGTATCGACCGGTTCGATGCACTTCTTGGTCCCGATTGGTAAAGCGCGCCAGCTTTCGAAAAAGGCGGATCGTTACCGGCGCATTTGTGATGCTCGCAAGCCTGATGATCGCCCTCTGGCATCCGGGTGACCGAAGCGCGTTCTGGCAGGGGATCGAGGGGCGTTTGCTCGACGCGCGGTTTATCTGGCGCGGGCCGCTGGAACCGCCCGGTGGGATTGCGATTCTTGCCTTCGACGAAGCCGCTGTTGCCGGGCTGGAGTCCTTCCCCCCGTCGCGCACGGACCTGGCCGCCGCCGTCCGCGCCGCGACCGAGGCCGGTGCCCGCGCGATCGCATTGGATTTCCTCTTGGTTGAGCCGCGAACCGGCGACGAAGACCTCGCCGCCGCGCTTTCCCGCCTCCACGCGGTTCTGGGCGTGGCGGAGGCGTCTTGGGACGCGCCCTTGCATGACCTTGAGACCGGAGGATTTACCGTTGTGACCGCATCGGATACCGGCAGACCGCTGCCGGCGCTGGGACCGGCGCAGACGCTGCGTGATGTGGCAGCCTTGGGGCACGTGATCCTGCGGCATGACGGCGACGGGGCTGTACGAAGGTTTGACGCGGCGCGCCCCTTGGCAATTGCAAGTGGTGTCGCCTGGTATCCGTCACTTGCCATCGCTGCCCTGAGCGGCCTGGAGGACGCTTCGGGCCTGCAGTTGCGGTCTGCCCGTATCGGCGGGCAGCTGTCCGTGGGAGAGGCCCGTATCAACCTGGATATGCAGGGCGGAATACCTATCAATTTCTACGGGCCGCAAGGCACGATCCCGACCTACTCCGTCGTGGCTGCAAAGGACGCGGATCTGGAGGGAAAGATCGTGTTTTTAGGCGCGACGGCGACCGGTTTCGGTGACCGCCATGCTACCTCGTTCGATGCTGCCTTTCCTGGCGTCGAACTGCATGCAACGCTGGCCGCGAACGTGATTGAACGCCGCATGCTGCGCCGTGATGCGGTCGCCTGGAAATGGGATGTCGTGCTGGCGCTCGTGGTTGCCGTGACAGGGTTCGCCATAGCCGGGCTGGATCGGCCTTGGCTTGTTGCGCTCGGGACCGCAACGGTAATAGCGGCAACAGCAGCGGCGCTGCAAGCCGCCTTCGTCGCCGGCTGGTGGCTTGACGGGATCACAGCGCTGCTTTCGCTTCTGCTTGGGGTCGGTGCGGGTACCGCGCTGCAGCTTCTGCGGCATCGCCGCAGAGCCGCCAACCTCGCGCTCTACCAGTCGCCATTTTTCGTCGACAGGCTTGCCAATTCGGCCGATCCTCGTTTCGAGGCGGCTGCACGGCCCGCGGTGGTTCTTTTTGTGGACGTGGAGAGTTTCACCGCACATTCCGAAAGCCTCGGCCCGGAAGGTACTGCCGATTTCCTGCGATTGTTTCATGGCCTTGTGGAACAGGCTGCGGATCCGTTGGGTGGGATCATCGCGCATTTTGCCGGGGATGGTGCAATGGTTGTTTTCGGGCTGCCCGAGCCCGGTCCCGATGATGCGATAAATGCGCTGCGCTTTATCGAGGCGCTGTTTGCGGCCGTTCATACCAACGCAGACTGGCCCGGTCTGGGGTTGCGAGTAGGGGGGCACGCTGGCCCCGTCCAGACCGGGGTGATCGGTGGCAACCGCCACAAACAGCTGAGCGTCAGCGGTGACGTGGTCAATACGGCCAGCCGCCTGCAGGATTTTGCAAAATCCTGTAACGCTGCTGTCGCGCTTTCCGGCGCGCTCCTGCACTCAAGCGCGGAGGCATTATCCTATGCCGAAAAAGCGGGACTGCGTTTTGCCGGCAAACACACGCTGCGCGGCCGTCTTGCAGAAATTGAGATCTGGACGGGCCCTCCTCCCCCGTCCGCCTGACAGTTTGAAAATGGATGATCGACTGAAAGCGTGCCTTCCCTGGCTCAGGGCGGGTGCGGCAAGTAGTACTCCTGACCCTGCACATCCAAGAAAATAAGATATGCAAGCCAGTGTTCGAGGACTAGACTATCTACGAACCGTAAGGGCGGGGCCTCATTCCCGGGACACTCATTATGCGCCGCAAACTGGCCACTATCATGGTAGGCGATATCGTGGGCTCCACCTCTCAGATGGAAATCGACGAGGAAGGTTCGGTTCAGCGCTTTGCCGATTGCCTCGATATGGTGGCGCAACAAGTGGGCAACCTTGAGGGGCGCGTATTCAACCGCGCGGGTGATTGCGTACTGGCGGAATTCCCCAGTCCGGTAAACGCGTTGCGCGCTGCGATGGCGTCACGCGGCGCACTTTCCAGGATACAAGGCTCTTCACCGGCAGACATGCGGTTTGGCATCCACCTTGCCGATGTGGTCGAAATCGACGGTGATCTGCGAGGCGACGGCGTGAACATCGCCGCACGCATCCAGTCCGGTGCGGACCCCGGTGCGATAGATGCCAGCGCGAGCGTTTTCGATCAGGTCAAGCGCAATTCACCCTGCATCTTTGATGACCTCGGAGAAAAAAGCTTTGCCGGCGTGTCCTCACCGCTGCGGATTTATCGCGTGCGCGGACCGATGGGCTTGCACCGAATGCAACTCAGCGAATCGAGATCGCATGCCCCGGTCCCAAAACGCCCGCACTCGGTTGCCGTGACCCCGCTGTCCGTCGCATCCTCGGCAGATGACGATCAACGTTTCCTTGCTGAAGGGATAACCGAGGATCTGATCCTGGAGCTTGGCAGGCTGAAGCAGCTGTTTGTTGTGTCCGCGTCCGCTTCGATGGCGTTGAAGGAGCGGGAACCGAGCCTGGTTGGTGCCGAACTCGGTGTGCGCTATGTCCTGTCAGGCTCTGTACGCACATTGGGTTCGAGCATTAGGCTGAATATAACCCTCACGGAAACGGACGAAGGTCGGGTCGTCTGGACGGACCGGATTCAACGTTCATTTGACGACTTCGTCGAGATCTTCGACGAGATTACGGCCCGTGTCGCGGGCACGGTTTTGGGGCGCATTCTGGATGCTGATACCGTCGCGGCCCGCAATCGTCCGCCTGAATCAATGACGGCCTATGAATGCTATTTGCGCGGATTGGATTATCACCGACGCGGAGGTGTCACGGACCAGAACGTTCGGCAGGCGCTTGATTGGTTCGAAAAGGCGATTGACGCGGACCCCAATTTCGCCCGGGCGCAGGCCATGTGGGTTTGTTCCGCGTCATGGTTGCCTGAGTATGACTGGAATGATGGGCGCGCGCGCACTGCCCGAGCTCTTGAACTTGACCCGAACGACGCAGAATCGAACCGGATCATGGGCTCGATCTTGATGAAAGAGCGCAAATTCGACGCAGCCCGTCCCTACCATAGAAAGGCAATCGAACTGGCGCCGCATGATGCCTACGTCATCGGTCGATGCGCAGCTTTCCACGTGCTCGCAGGCGAACCGAAAGAAGCTCTTGCACTGCTCGAACAGGCAGAACAGCTTGATCCGTTCCTTCCGGCCTGGATCACCGAAGAGCGCATTGCGGCCAACTATTGTCTGGAACGTCATACGGATGTGCTTGAAACCAGTGCCAGTTTGCCCTTTCAAACACGGCGCAGTCGGCTTTACTGTGCGGCCAGTCTGGTCGCATTGGAGGATCTGGAAGCGGCCCAAAGCCTGATTTCAGAAGCCTTGTCCGAAAACCCGACGCTTGCCCAATCGTATTTTCAAACCGGTGAAACCTATCAGAACCGTGAAATTCTGAAACAGCTGATCGCCCGTTTGGAGCAGGCCGGGCTGCCGAGATAGACTCTTTAGGAGGCTCCGGGGGCGTCTGGTGCGGGATGAATGCCGGTGCCTCGATGCAAAGCGACATTGGGAGCAGAAAGGTGAACAAAATGGCAGACAAACAGGAGCATTGGGACAGCGTTTATGATGCGAGATCCGAAGACGAGTTGACATGGTTCGAGGCGACGCCTTCGATATCTCTGGAACTCGTCCGAAGATATCTGCAGCCTGGCGACGCATTGATCGACATCGGTGCGGGTGCGTCGCGTCTTGTGGATGCGCTGCTGGATGAGGGTTTCGGCCCGCTGGCCGTGCTGGATCTTTCGGACTCTGCCCTCGCGATAAGCAGGCAGAGGTTGGGCGCTTGTGGCGACGGTGTGGATTGGATCGAGGCGGATGTGACAACGTGGCAGCCTGACCGTGAATACACGGTCTGGCATGACCGCGCGGTGTTTCATTTCCTGACCGACGCAGAAGGGCGCGCTGCATACGCACAGGCAATGTCCCTAGCGCTTCGTCCTGCTGGGATAGCGATCATTGCGACATTTGCGGAAGATGGTCCTGAAAAGTGCTCCGGATTGCCCGTGGTGCGCTATGCACCAGAGCAACTGGCGCAAGAGCTGAACAGGCTGGCACCGGATAGGTTCGAGATGATCAATTCACGACGCCATGTGCACATTACGCCAAAGGGCAATCGACAGAGCTTTCAATACAGCGTTTTCAGAAAGAAATGACCCCGACAGGTCAGCCGCGCGCCGAAAAAATGGCGGAGGTAAGCACGCACTGCGTCACTTTCGCTCTTCTGTCGCGTGCGAAGAATCGACGGTCTTTGCCTCTCTGGTATCGGATCGTGGCGTGAACTGCCCCATCACCTCGGCACCACTCTCGATGCTCAGGCTCTCATAGGTGATCTCGCCAGTCACCCGCGCGCCAGAATGCAATGTTACCTTGCCGCCCATGATTTGGCCTTTGAAACGTCCCTTGATGGCGATGCTGGCTGCCTGCAACTCTCCTTCGACCTCGCCTGCCTCTTCTATGACGATCGCGGAGGCTTCCACGCGGCCTTTGACATAGCCCGGCAACTCCACGGTCCCGGGAAAATACAGCTCGCCGGTTATGCGCGAGCCTGCACCGAGATGGGAGCGGCCACCGGACCCGGCGGTGGGATAGTTTTCGTCGGTCATAAAATTCTGCCTTTGCATGTTTGGCCCCTTCCGGGGGTCGTCCGCTGTAATATACAGGAGAAATCATTATGGCACGAGCCTAGGGGCGCGGGACGCAGACCGCGCGTGCAATCGGGTCGAATTATGGCACGCTGCCCGATATTGCAGACAGCGCGCAAGTGCCGGATTGCCCGATCACAGGGAAAGGCGCAACCTGTCCGCATTTCAAACAAGGGATAGAGAGATGCACATCGAACAGACTGCGCGATTTTTTTCGAGGTCTGCGAAGCCGGCGGCGGCTGGGATGCCTGCAAATCCCATTGCAAGGATGGTGCAACCTTTGCCTGTCAGGCGGAAGCATTGGCCGAGACGGCCACGCTGGAAGGCTATGTCGAATGGATGAAGGGTCTGCTGGGAACGATCCCGGACGGGCGGTATGAGCTAACGGCCTTCGCGACGGATAAGGACCGCACTACGGTCGTGGCAACGGCGGTTTTCCATGACACCCAGACCGTTGCGGGAGGGCCGGCCGAGCCCACGGGGCAAACCGTTGCTTCAGATTACGCCTATGTGATGACCTTCGACGGCGACCGCATCGCGCATATGACCAAGATCTGGAACGATGCGTATGCGCTGCGACAACTCGGCTGGGCATGATGCGCTGGCGCATTCTGGCGCTGCTTTTTGCCGCCCGCGTCGGCCTGGGATTTCAGTTCCAGACCTTGGGTGCGGTCAGCGGAGAGCTGTCGGGTGCGTTCGGTCTAGATCATGCGCAGATCGGCATGATGATCGGTGTGTTCATGGCACCGGGCCTGTTTCTGGCCTTGCCGGCCGGGTTTTCCGGCCGGTTCGCATCTGATCGCGTGCTGGCCGGGCTGT
>JAGXFI010000029.1 GCA_024637305.1 Sulfitobacter sp. | reverse complement strand
GGCCGCATACTCCTGCAAAATCCCGACAATCTGTTCTTCAGTGAAACGTGATTTACGCATCGTCTGTTCTCCTCGTCGCTTTGAACGTTACGAGAACAAACTCTTCTTTTGAATGGCCCAGTTTTTGGGGGGCAGGTCATCCGTTGCCTGGAACAAGGCCCTAATCTCTTTAAAGGAATAGAGGCTCGCCAGCCGCTGCTGAGCAACCAGAGAGGCAAAAAAGGGGGCCGTAGTGGCGTCGGTTGCTATGCCTGTGGGGACGATTACCCCTGCCCGTTGCCGCGCTAGGTTGGCGAACAGTTCGGCAAACAGCGCATATGTGTTCACGTCACCTCGACCGGTTAGGGCAAAACGTCCGCCATCGGAGCCTGAAACCCGGACGAATTCACTGGCCGCCTCGGTTTCACGCTTGGCTGCGATGAAGGCATCCGACAAGGCGCGTTCGGCGCTAAAGGCGGTGGCCATCGGTGCCTGGAACTTCACGTTGGCCTTCGAAGAGCACAGTCCGTGGCCGCGAAGCCAAAGTCGTGAAAACTTCGCCAGCTCCAGATATGAACCTATGTAACTTGAACGCGAGGAACGCGACTTCGCCTGGTCCTCCACGTTCGCGTTCAGGCAGACTGACGCGGGTCAGGAACGATTCGAGCGCTGTTCGACATTGGCCTGCCTCAACGCCGCTATCGTCGGCGAGGCGCCTAACCGCATCCTCGAAGGGGATAGGCTTTTTCCTCTTGAGTTCTAAACCGTCATCAAGTCCAAGCGCAAGTTCCGCCCAAACGGCCAATGGGTGCCTCTTTAGAACTTTATCACTCAAGTTGTCCGGCAACGGTTGGTTCAAGACCGCTGCGAGGCCAGCCTTGGCTTGCGTCAGGTCAATGGAGTCATCTGTTGCACGCTGTAGGGATTCATCAATGACAGCGTCCGGCCCAATATCCGAACCAAACAGGCGCGTCGCGACCTTCGCAACAGCCATCGCCCTGCTTTCATCGGAGCCTTCGGAGGCCATGGTCGCCGACGTGCCGATGCAGATGGGGGCTTTATCCGGTGCGCAACGGTCGCGCAGCCTGCGAACAAGTACGGCAACGTCGGCACCTTGGCGGCCTCGGTAAGTGTGAAGCTCGTCGAGGATGATGTATTCTAGGCCAGTAGCGTTGTTGATGACTTGGGAGTCGAGTTCATCCTGACGGGTAAGCAGCAGCTCAGCCATCATGTAATTCGTCAGCAGAATGTCCGGCGAATTGGCTGCGATTTTCAAGCGTTCTTCTCGACTCTCTTGGCCTGTGTAGCGTTTGACCACCGGTTTCAGGGAGTCGGGCAGTCCAGATTGACTGATGAACTTGTCGATTTCCTTTAACTGACTATTCGCGAGCGCATTCATTGGGTAGACAATTATGGCTCGGGTCTTACGTGGCTTGCCTGCCCTCAGCGCACGAATGATGGCGTCAACGATGGGGACGAAGAAGCACAGTGATTTGCCGGAACCAGTTCCAGTTGTGACCACAAAACTCTTGCCAGATTTAGCTTTCGCAATTGATTGGGCTTGGTGTTTGCGAAGAATCAACGCAGACTCGCCAAATCTAAAGACTTTCCCAGTTCCTTCATCCAAGACGCCGGAGGTTACTAGATCAGCGATTGTCTGGCTGTCTTCATATTGCGGGTTTAAAGACAGAAGGGCATCTGGCCAGAAGCGCCCGGCATCGTATTGCGCATCGATTTCAGCTCGGAGATCCTCAGACCGAATAGAGCTGAACGACCGGGAGAACCGTTCGTAGGAGTTTATGAGATGATGGTCGAACTCAAACGCTTTCATGTCAGCTCCTACAAAACGTGTCCGACGGGATTTTTACCAAGGACGACATCGCGATTTATTAAAACAATTTGCTGTTCTTGAGGCGTTCTTGCTGAAGGGTCAGTGTCGAGCCCCAGCCTTTTTAACGCGTAATAGAGCAACGCCTGTCTTACCTTGATCTTGGCCTTGCCGCCGCGCATGCCGTAGTCGAGCACGATGACCTTTGCCTGCGTCTCCGAAAGGTCGGGGTGGGGTGCGATTTCCAGCGTGACGTGCTCTTGCCAAGCTTTGTCAGTTGCGGCCGTGACTTCATTGCCCTGAACGCCGCGCGTCTGGAGAATCCGCGAAAGCAGAAAGTCCTTAAACACCTGGTCGGTCCTGCAGAACGCCCGTGTGTGCCAACGAAAGCCATCGAACCCGATAGCGTGAGGCGCAATCCATCGCCAGCTCGGCTCTGGGCGCGAGAGGGACTGGTACTTCACCTCAATGGCCTCTGAGCGGCGAATGGCACCGACAACGGATCGCAAAGTAACAGGGTTCACACCGCGGGCAGGCGTTGGCGCAGCATCATAGGAGGGCAGTTCAGCGATCCAGGTATCGTCGCTGTCCATGATGCCATCGGCCAAAGATCGCAGTTGCGCGAGGTAACGACTGGCATCAGGTTTCAGGAACTCTGCAGCATAGCCGGGACCACGGACATAGGTGCGCGCACTCTTGTCATAAACCATGTTGTCCGGGGCGAAGCCAATGTAGCGGTTCAGGTCGGCGGACGCCTGGTTCACCGATAGCCCGAACTGCTCCATCAAATCGCTGCGGTTCACACGCCCCTCCCAAAACAATCGAAACTCGATGAACTCGAGGCGCTGTGCGACTCCCCAACGAAGCTCCGACTTGTCGTTATCCACTTCGCACTCCTGACTCGGCACGTTTGATTAATATGCGCGCCCATTTATTGTGCTGGCTGCACGCTAGCGGGGAGTGGCATTGCGTTCAATCGAAAAAGCAAGAGGTTATGCGCAGGATTTATCCGAGTGCTTCGCGTAGCGAAGTCGCCACTATGTCGGCGGCGTTTCTGACCGGGTCTGCGGCGAGATGGGCATATCGCGCCGTGGTCTGCACCTGTGTGTGGCCCAGCAGCTTGCCGATCATTGGTAGGCCTTGACCTGAGGCTACGGCCGTAGACGCGAAATTGTGACGCAGGTCGTGGATCCGGACATCCTTGATCCCGGCGCGGACGCGTTGCCAAAAAGGCTGAAGGTCGCTGAGCGGCTTGCCCGTCAGGGTGCCGGGAATAATCCAAGGGTTGCCATCAATGCGCTGGGCATCCCACAGGTATTCGACGGCTGGCGCGCCGAGATGGACGATTTTCTTGCCGGTTTTTGAATCCGGCAGGCGCAGGACACGCTCTTGGAAGTCGATGCAGTCCCATTTCAGGGCCATGATTTCGCCGAGACGGCATCCTGTAAGGATCAGCAACCGGGCCGCCAGAATGGCGGATGACAACTCGACGCGCTCGCTTTCCATTTCCCGCAGCACTTCGCCGATGCGGCGCAGTTCTGCGGCGCTGAGAAACCGCTCACGCTTCTCTTCTGGGTATTTCCGGATGTGCTTGCGCGGGTTGGAACCGTCGGGCCGCAATCTCCACATCTCCGCCAGCACGAACATCTTGGAAATCACCTCGAGGCAGCGGTTTGCCTGATAGGGAATGTGTCGAAGATCGTGATGGAACTTCGCCACATCGGCGCGGTTGATTTCAGGGACTGCCAGACGACCCAGTGCGGGCAGGATGAAGCGCCTGAGGTTGCAGCGATATTCGTTCGCAGTGCTGGGTTTCAGGCGCACCGCGATGTGTTCCTTGTCGAAGCGCTCCGCCAGATCGCTGACGGTGGCGGCATTGCGTTTGGCAGCCCGATCGGCGGCTGGATCCTCGCCATTCTTGACGGCGGCGATGATCGTAATCGCCCGGGCGCGCGCCTGATCGCAGGTCAGCACAGTGCTGGGCCCTAGGCTCATGCGTCTCGGACGCCGCCCTGCGCGATACTGCACCACGAAGCTTTTGCGCCCACTTGGCATCACGCGTAGCCCGAAGCCGGGAATGCTCTCGTCCCAGATGAAGAACTCCGTCGCCTGCGGCTCAATAGCATCGACAGTGCGTTTGGTCAGTTTTGGCATGAGCGGTCCTGCGCAATGATGATGGCTGGCCCTTACGGCGCGGGCTCTAGACACGCTGGCATAGACCCGCGACTTTGATGACGACCAACTGAAAGCCGGTTGCTGGGACTTAGTGGGCAGAACTTGCTCTTGACTTGACGTTGGTATTTCAATGGAATAACTGGAGTTTATAACAAGCGGGCGTTGTGTAATGGTAAGACCTCAGCCTTCCAAGCTGATGATGCGGGTTCGATTCCCGCCGCCCGCTCCAAAAATTCATTACCTGCACATTACCTACAAAGTTTAAGAATTGATTCCGGCAAGGTAATGATAAATTTGGATTTTATGGATTTTTGACTTTTGTCTTCCAAGCTGATGATGCGGGTTCGATTCCCGCCGCCCGCTCCAGCAATTCCTTTCAGCCAGCCCTGCGACAACCTGATGCTTGACCCTGTCGCGCCAGAAGGCCATGAACGTCGCTCAAGACGATGAAGGACAGTCGATGGCCCGCACTCCGAACAATGTTGCAAGCGCCAAGCAGGACCGCGAGAAATCCCGGCGACTGGGGGCGCTCCGGTCGCTGTTGCCGTTTATGTTGCCCTATCGCGGGCTAATGTCGCTTGCTCTGCTCGCGTTGGTGGCGACAGCGATGATTTCACTCAGCCTGCCGTTGGCGGTCCGGCGCGTAATCGACAATTTCGGGACCAGCGAGGCCAAAATTCTTGACGCTTACTTCCTTGCGGCTTTTCTTGTTGCGGCGCTGCTGGCGGTCGGGACGGGGTTGCGATACGCGCTGGTTACGCGACTGGGCGAACGGGTGGTCGCCGATATCCGCAAAGCGGTTTTTGATCGCGTCATTTCGATGAGCCCGGCGTTCTACGAGCGGATCGTGACAGGCGAGGTTCTTAGCCGCATCACGACCGACACGACCCTGATCCTCAGTGTCATCGGATCCTCCGTGTCTATCGCGCTGCGCAATCTGTTGATTTTCATTGGTGGGTTGGTGCTGATGATGTTGACATCGGCCAAGCTGACGCTGCTCGTTTTGCTGATCGTGCCTGCCGTGGTCGTGCCGATCCTGACCTTGGGGCGCAGGTTGCGCGTGATCAGCCGGGAAAATCAGGACTGGATCGCCGCATCGTCGGGCAATGCCTCCGAAAGCCTCACGGCAGTGCAGACCGTGCAGGCCTTTACCAACGAAGCAGCCAGCAAGGGGCAGTTCGCGGCGATGACCGAAAGTTCGTTCGACGCGGCGCGACGGCGGATCAAGACGCGTTCGACCATGACCATGATCGTTATTTTCCTCGTGTTCAGCGGTGTCATCGGTGTTTTGTGGATTGGTGCGCATGATGTACGCAGCGGGGACATGAGTGCGGGCGCGCTGGTTCAATTCGTCATTTATGCTGTATTGGTGGCCGGTGCGGTTGCCGCCCTGTCCGAGATCTGGAGCGAGCTGCAGCGTGCGGCAGGGGCTACAGAGCGTCTGGTCGAGCTGTTGCAAACTGAAGACACGGTGCGCGATCCCGCAGGATCTGCGGCACTGTCGCTGCCGGTTAAAGGCCGGATCGCATTCGAAAATGTCGCATTCTCCTATCCTGCGAGACCCGATATTTCCGCGCTGGATGGCATCGATCTGGTGATTGAGCCAGGCGAAACGGTCGCCTTCGTCGGCCCGTCTGGGGCTGGAAAAACGACAATTATCCAGCTTATCCTGCGGTTCTACGATCCGAACTCTGGACGTATCACGATCGACGGTTTGGACCTGCGCCATATCGCGCGTGATGTGTTCCGCCGCCATGTGGCATTGGTACCGCAGGACCCTGTCATTTTCGCGGCGTCTGCCCGTGATAACATTCGTTTCGGCAAACCCGACGCGTCTGACGCGCAGATCGAAGCGGCTGCGCGTGCTGCCGCTGCGCATGATTTCATCGCCGCCCTGCCGGATGGGTACGACAGCTATCTCGGAGAGCGCGGCGTGATGCTGTCCGGCGGGCAGAAACAGCGGATCGCCATCGCCCGTGCAATCTTGCGCGATGCGCCGGTGCTGCTGCTGGACGAAGCCACAAGCGCGCTTGACGCGGAAAGCGAACAGGCGGTGCAGGCCGCCGTCGAAGAGCTGAGCCGGGGACGTACGACTCTTGTCGTGGCGCACCGTCTGGCGACTGTCAAAAAGGCGGACCGGATCGTCGTGCTGGAAGCAGGGCGGATCGTCGCCACCGGCACGCATGACGCGCTGGTCGCGAAGGGTGGTCTTTATGCGCGCCTGGCGCGGTTGCAGTTCACCGAAGGCGCATCGGCAGCGTAGACCTTGATGCACCAGCTTCCGGCGGGCGCAGGCCCTCTGACGTTGCGTTGGCCATCGGGCGTTTTGCTTGATATTTTTCCGCCCGCCCTGCATCGTGGCGTATCAAAGCGCAAAACCCGGATAAACCGGGGGTACGGGGAGGAATAACATGAACGTAGACGCCACCAGAGACTTCAAAGACATCGAAACGGACATGCCATGGGAAAAGCGCGAGCGGGCGACGACCCTCTACGGTCTGCTAAGCGACACGGCGGCGAAATTCCCGCGAAACAACGCGCTGAGTTACCAGCTTTTCTCCGGTCCAAATGATCATTCCGAAACCTTGTCCTGGGAACAGTTGCACGCCAAGACCACGCAAGCAGCCAACCTTTTTCGATCGCTCGGTGTCGGCCCCAATGACGTCGTGGCTTACGTATTGCCGAACGCTACCGAGACGGTTCTGGCCCTTTACGGCGGTGCTGTCGCAGGTATCGTAAACCCGATCAACCCGCTGCTTGATGCCGAACAGATCGGTTCGATCCTCCGCGAGACCAAAGCAAAGGTCGTCGTGACGCTGAAACCTTTCCCCAAGACCGACGTGGCCGACAAGACGGCCGAAGCCGTGGCGCTGGCACCGAACGTCAAGACGGTGCTGGAGGTTGATCTGCTGCGCTATCTGACCGGATTGAAGAAATATATCGTGCCGCTGGTGCGCCCGAAACGCAAAGTCAGCAATCACGCCAAGTATATGGATTTCAACGCGGAGATCGCCAAGCAATCGACCAAATTGCAGTTCGAAGACGTGCAGGAAGACCGCGTTGCCTGCTATTTCCATACCGGCGGCACCACAGGGATGCCGAAGGTGGCGCAGCACAAGTATTCCGGCATGATCTACAACGGCTGGATCGGCAAGACGATCCTGCTGGACGAAAACGACAACATCCTCTGTCCGCTACCGCTGTTCCATGTCTTTGCGTGTCACGTCATCCTGATGGGCGCGCTGTCTGCGGGTGCGCATACGGTGTTTCCCACCCCGCAGGGGTATCGCGGCGAGGGCGTGTTCGACAACATCTGGAAGCTGGTCGAGCGGTGGAAGATCAGCTTTATCATCGGCGTGCCGACGGCCATTTCCGCAATGATGCAGCGCCCCGTCGATGCTGACATCAGCACAGTCAAAAGCACCTTCTCCGGCTCTGCCCCCCTCCCGATGGAGCTGTTTCGTCGCTTTGAAAAAGCGACCGGCGTTGAAATTCTAGAAGGTTACGGGCTGACAGAGGCGACTTGCATGGTATCGGGCAATCCGGCGCATGGGGTCAAGAAAGTCGGCTCTACCGGGCTTCCGTTCCCGTATACGGACGTGAAGATCATCAAGAATACAACGGATGGTCCGGTTGAAGCAGCGGTGGACGAGATCGGCGAGATCTGCATTTCCAACCCCGGCGTCTATGCCGGCAACACCTACACGGATCCTGACAAGAACAAGGATCTCTATTATTACGAAAAGTACCTGCGCACCGGTGATCTGGGCCGGATCGACGAAGACGGCTATGTCTGGATTACCGGTCGGGCCAAGGATCTGATCATCCGCGGCGGGCACAATATCGACCCTGCCGAAATCGAAGAAGCATTGCTTTACCATGATGCCGTCGCTTTTGCGGGCGCGATCGGCCAACCGGATGCCCATTCGGGCGAGGTGCCTTGTGCCTTTGTCGAACTGGTAGAAGGGGGAAGCGTGACCGAGGAAGAATTGCTTGAATTCTGTAAAGAGCATGTCCACGAGCGTGCAGCACAACCCAAGCATATGACGATCATGAAGGAACTGCCGAAGACGGCCGTGGGCAAGATATTCAAACCCGATCTGCGCCGCCATGCGATCACCCGTGTCTTTGACGAAACGCTGGAAAAGGCGGGCGTGCCTGCGCGTGTCGCAAAGGTCGTGGACGACAAGAAACGCGGGCTCGTTGCGCAAATCTCCCTGCACGGTGCAGACGAAAGCACCGTGAGTGAGATTCTCGGCGACTTTGTCACACCGTGGGAGGCTGCGTGAGCGGTCCCGATTACAAGGCGCTGCTCGACTCCCAAATGTGGGCCTACATAGACCGATCCGAGAGTTTTTATCCCCCCGATGCTGTCGATCTCGACATCGCGGGACAGCGGGCGGTCTATGACCGGATGGCCCGCGCTTTCCGGCAACCTTATCCTCAGGGCATCCGGACTTGGGACGAACCTTATGGCGGCGTTCCGTGCCGTCGCTATGAAGTAGGGCAAAGCGCCGTGACGGTGATCTATTACCATGGCGGCGGCTTCGTCGTGGGCGGGCTGGAAAGCCATGATGACGTCTGTGCAGAGATTTGCGCCCGCACCGGATACCGGGTGGTTTCAGTCGATTATGGTCTGGCCCCCGAAACGGTTTTTCCGGGCTGTTTCGGGGATGCATGGTCTGCCTTTACGGCAATCGCGAGGGCATATGATGGCGCGCTATTGCTTGCAGGCGACAGCGCTGGCGGCAATCTTGCCGCAGCTGTGGCGCATCACGCACGCGGGCGCGTGGATGGCAGGATCGCGGGTCAGGTGCTGATTTATCCGAGTCTTGGCGGCGATTTTGGCAAGGGATCCTATGTGGAGCATGCCGACGCTCCGCAACTGAACACGCGCGATATGATGTTTTACCGCAAGATGCGCAGCGGCGGGGCGGAACCGCCCGAAAACGATCCGCGCTATGCGCCGCTTCACGATAGTGACTTCGACGGTTTGCCCCCCACGATTATCGTCACAGGCCAGTGCGATCCGCTTTCCAGCGATGGAGAAACGTACCGCGATGCGATCCTTGCCGCAGGTGGTCAGGCAGAATGGTATGAGATCGCGGGAATGGTCCACGGGTGCCTGCGGGCGCGGACCATGTCGACAAAGGCCGCAGGATTTTTTGATCGCGTGGTCGACGGGATAGACAGGCTCGGAAAGGCGGCAGGCTGAAAGTCGCCCTATGTCAGGAAACTGCCCGCTTTCATCGTATCCGGCACCGGCGCGCCGAGACGGTGCAGGATTGTCGGCGCAAGCTGCAGCTGGTCGATCACCGTGGCATGCGATGGCCCCTCGGCAGGTCCGAAATAATACAGCGCCGCTTCTTGCTGCAACGCTCCCCGACCGCCGTGGTGGCCACGTGCGTCCTGTCCGTGATCGGCTGTGACGATCACTTCGTAGCCGGCGGCGCGCCACTTGGGGATGAACGGTGCTAACATCTCGTCCATGACGAAACAGGCGTGGTCCATCTCGTTGCTTTCGTGAAAGAAACGGTGGCCCATGCTGTCAAGCGTGCAGGTGTGCAGCATCCCGTAATTCAACCCGAAACGCAGGCACAGATTGGTCAGTGAGGCGAAGAGATCCACGTCCGACGGGGTCATCTGG
>JAGXFI010000181.1 GCA_024637305.1 Sulfitobacter sp. | reverse complement strand
TGGTTCAGGTCATAGAAACGCTTGCCCGTGGTGGGGCACAGGCGCTTGGTTCCCCATTCTTCTTTGGGCATGATTTCCCCTTTGTAAATTTGATGCTGTTGCTAGATGGTCATTCAGATGATTCAGGGCAAGTGCCATATGGCGTGCAAACTGTCAAAGGCAAAACCTGAACGCGCAATGTGAGACCCGGATGACCGAGCATGTCCTGAAAGGCGATCCGCCTATCCCCTTGATCTTGCGCCGTTCTGCAGCGGCGCGGCGAATATCGCTACGGATCTCCCAATTGGACGGGCGCGTTACACTGACTCTGCCCAAGCGACTGGCGGAACGGGAGGCGATTGATTTCGCCCTTAGCAAGGAAGGGTGGATTCGCAAACATCTTGATGCGCGGGGCGAGGACATCATGATCGTACCTGGCGTGCAGATGCCACTGGGCGGGAGGTTGCTTCGGGTCGAGCAGGCAACCGGTCCGCGCATCGAGATCGGCGCAGATGCTGTGCGCGTACCGGGTCCACAAGACCGGACGGCCAAGCGGTTGCACGCTTATCTGCGCGAAATCGCCCGGGACAGGTTGGCCGCTGCGTGTGACGATTACGCGGCACTGTTGGGGCGTGGCTACAACCGGATCACTTTGCGCGATACCCGGTCGCGCTGGGGGTCGTGCACGTCGGATGGCGGGCTGATGTTTTCGTGGCGGCTGATCATGATGCCGCCGGAGGTGCTGGACTATGTTGCAGCGCATGAGGTGGCCCATCTGGCGCAGATGAACCATTCGCCGGCGTTCTGGGCGGAGGTCACTCGCATTTACGGCGACTACAAGCCGCCCCGCGCCTGGCTGAAAGCGAACGGCAGCGAGGTTCACCGGTTCAAATTCTAATCGCCGAAGCGGGCGTTGACGCGCCACCACTTTTGTGATCACAAAGTGGCATGAACCTTATCCAGCGCCCTGCTGACGCCACAAGTCTTGCCCATGACCGGGTCTATCGTCATCTGCGCGGTCGCATCATGTACGGCGACGTGGCACCCGGTCACGCCATGACACTGCGCGGGATCGGGCGTGAATACGAGGTGTCCATGACCCCCGCGCGCGAAGCCGTGCGGCGGTTGGTTGCGGAAGGGGCGTTGACCATGTCAACGTCCGGCCGCATCTCGACGCCGGAATTGAGCAATGAGCGTATAGAAGAGCTTGCCGCCCTGCGTGCGCTCATTGAAGTGGAGCTTGCCTCTCGTGCGTTGCCGCGTGCCCACATGGCCTTGATCGAGCGGTTGCAGACAATCAACGCACGTGTCGCCGAGGCGGTCGCGCACCGCGATGCCGTCAGCTATATCCGCACCAATCTCGAATTCCACCGTACTCTCTATCTGCGCGCGCAGGCTCCTGCGATGCTGGCAATGGCCGAGACTGTCTGGCTTCAGATGGGCCCCACGATGCGCGCGCTTTACGGGCGTCTGCGCCGGACCGAGCCACCACAGTTCCACCGGCTGATTATTGCCGCCTTGCGGGCGGGCGACGAACCTGGCCTCAGGCTTGCCGTGCGGTCGGATGTGACGCAGGGATTGCGGATGCTGGCGAGTTGATGCTGATACCGTGCGGGCGATTTCATTTCTTAAACTGATCGTGCGGCCTGCGTTGGTATGGGCTGAGCTAGCGCATCCGCTCTATCATCGTGGCGATAAAGGCGACCTGCTCGGCCGTGTCGGGAACCCTTGTGCCGCGGGCCTGGCTGACGCGCTCGATCGCTTGGGCGGCGGTATGGTCGAACAGCCCCAGGACCGTCGCCGCCACCATGCCGGAGCGGCCAATCCCGGCACGGCAATGGATCGCGATGTGGCCGCCGTGGAAAAGAATTTGAGCGACCCCGTCGATGCAGCGTTGAAATTCCGTTTTGATCGGCAGTTGCATGTCCTCGATCGGTCGCGACATGTACCGCATTCCAAGCGCGTTACACAGATCAGGCTCGTTGCCGAGGCCCAGCCCTTGGGCCTCGTCCTGCTGAAGCATCGAAAGGATGGTATCAACACCCTGTTTTTGAACATGAATCAGATCTTCAAGGACGGAGCCGGCACGGGGCCGTTCCATGATCGAAAGCGTGCCGGGCACCCCCTCCGCGATCCTATAGAGACACCCCGTCAGGCTGCGAGACCCCGGTCGCCCATATCGAGATATTTCCCGCGGCGATCCTTGATCAGCGCTTTTGCATCCTTGCCGTCAAGAGACTTGAGCATCGCCTCGATGCTTTTTCCGACGGCGGTAATTGCCTCTTTCGGGTTGCGATGGGCCCCGCCGCGCGGTTCGGGAATGATGTGGTCGTTTACACCCAGTTGCTTGAGGTCCTGCGCGGTGAGGCGCAGCGCTTCGGCAGCTTCGCGCATTTTCTCGGAGTCTTTCCACAGAATCGATGCGCAGCCTTCGGGGCTGATGACGGAATAGACCGAATGTTCCAACATCGCGACGCGGTTCGCGGTGGCGAACGCGACAGCCCCGCCTGAACCGCCTTCGCCGATAATGACGCTGACCAGCGGCACGCCGATTTGCAGACATTTTTCAGTTGCGCGTGCGATGGCTTCGGACTGTCCGCGTTCTTCGGCCCCTTTGCCGGGGTAGGCACCGGGCGTATCGACCAGCGTGATGACCGGCAGGTTAAAGCGCCCCGCGAGGTCCATCAGGCGCACCGCCTTGCGGTAGCCTTCGGGGCGGGCCATGCCGAAGTTCCGTTCGATGCGAGACTTGGTATCGCTGCCCTTTTCATGACCGATCACCATGACGGGCCGGTCGTTGAACCGTGCCAGTCCGCCCATTATCGCATGATCGTCAGCAAAGTTCCGATCCCCCGCCAGCGGCGTGTATTCAGAAAAGAGCGCCTCGATGTAATCGCGGCAATGAGGCCGCTCGGGGTGACGCGCCACCTGACATTTGCGCCAGGGCGTCAGCGTCTTGTAAAGGTCGTCCAGCATCGTGGTCGCTTTGGAATCGAGCGCTTGCGCCTCTGCGGTGACATCCATGCTTTCGTCCTGACGCGCCATTGCGCGCAGTTCTTCCGCTTTGCCTTCAACTTCGGCCAATGGTTTCTCGAAATCCAAGTATTGCGTCATCTGTACACCTGTTAGAGCTTTGCCCAACTATATGGCGGGCTTGCCGGACATTTGCAACGCGGGCCGTTGTGCTGTCATTGTTGCCTATGCCGTTGCTTCACAGGCGACCGTTGCGATGGGGCCCATGCAGCAGGCGACAGGGACAGCCGCGAACCGCGACTACTGGGTGCCCATTCGCAGCACCGGATAAAGCGATGCGACCAGCAGTCCGGCCATCGTCAAATTGAAAATGCGCAGCCTTGCGGGGTTGTTCAGCACGCGCGCCATCTGTTGCCCCATAACTGTCCAGACCGTCACCGATGGCAAATTGACGACCGCAAAGAAAGCCGCCGCCAGTATCAAGTAGATCGTCGGCGCCCCCGCGACGTAAACCGTGACGGCGGTCAGTGCCATCGCCCACGCTTTGGGATTGACCCATTGGAACGCCGCTGCTTGCAGGAACGTCATGGGTGTGCCGGTCCCCTCACGATGTCCAACCGGCGAAGCATTGGCGATCTTCCAAGCGAGATAGAGCATGTAGGCGATGCTGGCGAATTTCAGCACGGAGTAGATCACCGGATAGCGATCAAAGACCTGCGTGAGGCCGCTGCCCAACAGAACCATCATGACGGCAAACCCGATGGAGATGCCCAGCATATGCGGGATGCTGCGGATAAAGCCGAAATTGGCACCTGACGCCATAAGCATTAGGTTGTTCGGCCCCGGTGTAATGGAGCTGACAAAGGCGAAGAGGGCGAGGCTGGCGAGGATTTCTATGGTCATGGTGCAATTCATTGCTCAAAAACGCACAGCATGAAATTGCAAATGCTGTACAGGTTTTTGAAAGTTGGTGACGATGGCCGTGAGTGGCCCAAGATCCGACGAAATATTGCGACGCGTCCAGGAGCTTGAACGTGCAGACGTGGTCAAAGGTTAGCGCGCGGCTTTTGCGATTGCATCGAAGCGAACGTCGAGTTGGTCTGCGAGGTCCTGGAGCGCCTGACCGCCCTCTGTCATATAGGGCGCGAAGACGTTGCTCGGCATTTTGTAGGACAGGGTCGCGGTGCCGTCGTCGTTTTCGGTTAGATAGAAGCGGATCGGCGCTTCGATCATGGCGGCGGTGGACAGGGCGAGGACCTTGACGGCAAAGTCATTGTTGAAGACGCCGATGACCTTGTTGTTCGCGATCATGATGCCGCGCGCTTTGGCGGCCCCTGTCGGGCCAGCCTGTGTTACGACACCCATCCCATTGGCCGAGACGGCAGCCTTGAGGTCCTTTTCAAGCGTCTCGAAACCCTTGGTTGTGTCGATCACGACCCAGCCTGTACGGGGCTCGATCGTTCCGGCCCACAGCTTGGGGATCGCAAAGAGGGCGATCACCAGCAGAACGATGACGATCAGGCGTTTGGACGAACTCTTCATCCGGCAATCATCTCGGACTGGCGCACGATGACTTCGGCCTGTTTGATGCTGGCGATGTCCACAAGGCGGCCCTTGTAGACGGTTGCGCCTTCGCCCTTGGCTTTTGCTTCCTCCATCGCGGCGAGGATTTCGCGGGCCTCGGCAACGGCTTCGTCCGAGGGCGTGAAGACCTCGTTGGCAAGCGCGATCTGCTTGGGGTGGATCGCCCATTTGCCGACCATCCCCAGCGTCGCGGACCGGCGCGCCTGCGCGCGGTAACCTTCGTCATCGGAAAAATCGCCGAAGGGGCCGTCGACCGGCAACACCCCGTGCGTCCGACATGCCGCGACAATAGCGGTCTGCGCCCAGTGCCATGGATCGGAATAGTGGCGCGTTTCACCGTGCAGCATGTAATAGTTTTCCTGCGTGCCACCGATGCCGGTGGTTTGCATACCCATCGAGGCGGCGAAATCGGCAGCGCCGAGGCTCATCGCCTGCAAACGGGGAGAACTGGCGGCGATTTCTTCGACATGCGCGATGCCGGCGGCGCTTTCGATAATAACCTCAAAGGCGATTTTCTTGCTGCGCCCCTTGGCCGTTTCGATTGCGGTCACCAACGCGTCGACAGCATAGATGTCCGCCGCACAGCCGACTTTGGGGATCATGATCTGGTCAAGTCTGTCATCCGCCTGTTCCAGCAGATCGACCACGTCGCGATACCAATAGGGCGTATCAAGGCCATTGATCCGCACGGCAAGCGTCTTGGTGCCCCAATCGACATCGGCGATGGCGTTGATGACATTGGCGCGGGCGATATCCTTGTCCGATGGTGCCACGCTGTCCTCGAGGTCGAGGTTGATAACGTCCGCCGCGCTCGCCGCCATTTTCTCGAACAGTTTCACGTTCGAGCCGGGGCCAAAGAGCTGGCAACGGTTCGGGCGGGCGACTGGGGCAGGCTGGAGGCGAAAGCTCATGTGGCGGTCCTTTGGGTAATAATCTTGCGAAGAGGGTTGGGGGTTGGGTATAAAATTGCGCCATCTCCCGCAAGAAGATTTTGCAGGTGCAGCAATTTCGAACCTGCTTAAGGCTCGGGCGTCGATAATGCCAGCGAAGCGATGCCCTTGTGTCCAGTTGGCACTTTGTCCGGGGGATGTGATTGTATTGCGCGAGGTTTGCGACATGATGCGGCAAATCCGATCCGAGGAGAATCGAAGCATGATCGAAACACCATACCTTCTGTTTCTGGGCGATGCGCCTGACCAACTGGCCGCGAAGGTCGCGCAGGGCATCAAGGACTGGCGCCCCGAAAACGCGGTCGGGCAGTTCCGCATGGAAGGCTGCAAGGCGGATGTCGGTCTGAAGGACATGACGCTGGCAGAGGCCAAGGAAGCCGGTGCCAGAACGCTTGTGATCGGCGTCGCCAATCGCGGGGGCGTGATCAGCCAAGCGTGGAAAGACGTGCTGGTTGAAGCGTTGGCCATGGGGTTCGATTTGGCTTCGGGCTTGCATAACCTGCTCGCCAACGAAGGCGATCTGGTGGCCGCGTCGCAGGTCAGCGGATCAACCCTGCACGACGTGCGCGTGCCTAACGTGCAATATCCCATCGCCAACGGCAAAAAGCGCAGCGGCAAGCGCGTGCTGGCCGTGGGGACCGATTGTTCGGTGGGCAAGATGTACACCGCGCTGGCGCTGGATGAGGCGCTGCGCGAAAAAGGGATCAACAGCACGTTCCGGGCGACCGGGCAGACGGGGATCCTGATTACGGGCAATGGCGTACCTCTGGACGCGGTGATCGCCGATTTCATGGCGGGCGCGGTGGAATATCTGACGCCGGACAATGACCCTGACCATTGGGACATCATCGAAGGGCAGGGCAGCCTGTTCCATATCAGCTATTCCGGGGTGACGCTGGCGCTGATCCATGGCGGCCAACCGGACGCGCTGATCATCTGTCATGAGCCGACGCGGACCCATATGCGCGGCTTGCCGGATTATACGCCGCCCTCCATGGAATCCGTGCGCGATATGGCGCTGGCCCTTGCGCGTGTCGCCAACCCCGCCTGCAAGGTTGTTGGCGTCGCCGTCAATACGCAGCACATGTCCGAGGATGAGGCGAAAGCCTATCTGGCGGAAGTGGAGCAACAGATGGGTTTGCCTGCGGTCGACCCGTTCCGGCATGGGGCATCGCGACTGGCAGACGCTTTGGCGGATCTCTGAGCGGCCCTCCGGGGGGGATATTTCCGGAACAATGAAAGGTAGGCGCATGCGCATTGACGTGACGCGGGACATCTTCAGGTTGGCGCAGGTGTTCACCATCTCGCGCGGGTCGCGCACCGAGGCAAAAGTGCTGACGGTGCGCGTGACCGACAACGGTGTGACGGGCAGAGGCGAGTGCGTACCCTATGCCCGCTATGGCGAGACGCTGGAAAGTGTCGAAGCGCAGATAGCGGGGCTGCCGGACGCGCTGAGCCGCCAAGGGCTTTATGAGCTATTGCCAGCCGGTGCGGCGCGCAACGCCGTGGATTGCGCCTTGTGGGATCTGGAGGCCAAGTCAGCAGGTCGGCGGGCCTGGGAACTGGCCGGTTTGCCGGTGCCGGGACCGGAGGTGACGGCGTATACGTTGTCGTTGGACGCGCCGGAAAGGATGCGCGCACAGGCGGCCGAACACGCGCACCGGCCCTTGCTCAAGATCAAGCTGGGGACGCCCGACGACATGCCGCGTCTGGAGGCCGTGCGTGCCGGAGCCCCCAAGGCAACCATCATCGTGGACGCGAATGAAGGGTGGTCTGCTGAAATCTATGCCGATCTATCCCCGCATTTGCTGCGCCTTGGCGTGGCGCTGGTAGAGCAACCGTTGCCGGCGGGAGAGGACGATGCGCTGTTTGGCATGGATCGCCCCGTTCCGGTTTGTGCGGACGAATCGTGCCATGATCGTGGGAGCTTGTCGAACTTGCGGGGCAAGTACGACATGGTGAACATCAAGCTCGACAAGACCGGCGGGCTGACGGAGGCTTTGGCGTTGCGCGAGGCTGCGCAGGCCGAAGGATATGACATTATGGTCGGCTGCATGGTCGGATCGTCGCTTGCCATGGCACCGGCCACGCTGGTGGCGCAGGGCGCGCGCGTGGTCGATCTTGACGGCCCGCTTTTGTTGGCCGAAGACCGGGACGATGCGTTGAAATTTGACGGCGAAGGGATTCATCCACCTGTCGCCGCTTTGTGGGGATAGCGACATGCGGACTGTTTATGTGAACGGTGAATACCTGCCTGAAACGGAGGCGAAGGTGTCGATTTTCGATCGGGGGTTCCTGATGGCCGACGGGGTCTATGAGGTCACTTCCGTGTTGGACGGCAAGCTGATTGATTTCGAAGGGCATGCAACGCGGCTCAGCAGGTCGCTGAACGAATTGGAGATGAAGAACCCGATTTCCAAGGCGGACTTGCTGGAGGTTCACCGCGAACTTGTGCGGCTGAATGGTGTTGACGAGGGGCTGATCTATCTCCAGATCACACGCGGCTCGGACGGGGATCGCGATTTCGTCTATCCAGCGGAGGATACCGAGCCGACGATCGTGATGTTTACCCAGAACAAGCCGGGTCTGGCGGATAATCCGGCCGCGAAGCGAGGCGCGCGGATCATCAGCATCGAGGACATCCGCTGGGGGCGGCGCGACATCAAGACGGTGCAGTTGCTGTACCCTTCCATGGGCAAAATGATGGCCAAGAAGGCCGGTTGTGACGATGCGTGGATGGTGCAGGACGGTTTTGTGACCGAAGGAACATCGAACAACGCCTATATCGTGAAGGGCAACCGCATCATCACCCGCGCACTGAGCCATGAGATATTGCACGGCATCACCCGCGCTGCCGTTCTGCGTTTTGCAAAAGAGGCGCAGATGGAGGTCGAGGAGCGCAACTTTACCATTGAAGAGGCCAAGGAAGCGGACGAGGCGTTCACCACCTCTGCCAGCGGATTTGTCATGCCGGTGGTAGAGATCGACGGCGCGAGTTTGGGAGATGGCACGCCGGGGCGGCTGGTGCCCCGGCTGCGCGAAATTTACCTGGACGAGATGCGCAAGTCCGCAGTCTAGACCCGCGACATCACGACCATCAGTGCGTGGGCGGGCGTATCGATGGCGTCAGCCGTCCTTGCCGACGTTTTCCGCGAAGGACTTCTTGAACGCCGTCTGCTGGTCGTCGGTCGCTTCGGTTTGATATTTCGATTTCCATTCGGCCATCGTCATCCCGTAGTAATGTTCGCGCGCTTCGTCCTTGGTCATCTCGATGCCCTTTTCGGCTGCGGCTTCCTGATACCAGCGGCTGAGGCAGTTGCGACAAAATCCGGCGAGGTTCATCAGGTCGATATTCTGCACATCGGTGCGGTCTTGCATCAGGTGCTTTTGCAACCGGCGAAAGGCGGCGGCCTGCAGTTCGATTTCAGTCTGGGTCAGGGGGGGCATGGGAAGTCTCCTTTGGTTTACAGTTGCACCTTGCGCAGGACGGTTTCAAGGACAGGGGCGAGCCTGTCTGCCCAGGCGTCTTGTTCCTGGGGCGTTCCGATCAGGTCGTTGCGAAGTTCGATCAGCACATTGGGGCGACCATGCTGCAATGCGTGACGGTCCACGCTATCGCCGGGCAGGTGGCCGGAATATGGCTCGTTGTCGCCCACTGTCAGATCGCCCTCCGCCCTCAGCGCCGCAATCAGGGGATGCGCCAGACGGGCATCGGCGGCATAGAGAATGCCTATTTCCCAAGGGCGTGGCGGACGGCCGCGCAACTGCGGCGTAAAGCTGTGGATCGACACGAGGATCGTGCCGGCACGTGCGGCGAGACGCGCCTGAGCGTCGTGATAGGGGCGATAGCACAGTTCCAGACGGGCCTCGCGTTCAGTGGCGTCCGCGTTGCGGTTGGCGGGGATGATCGTGCCGTCATAGAGCTTCATCAACAGTGTCGGGTCGTCTTCGCCGCGGTTCGGGTCGATGACGAGGCGCGAAAAATTGCTGAAAAGCGCAGGTCCGTCGAGCCGTTCGGCCAAGGCACCAGCCAGCCCTGCGGCACCGACGTCATAGGCGATGTGACGCTCCATATCCTCGGGTGGGAGGCCAAGCGTGCCGCCGTCGACTTGAATTGGGACCGTGTTGGCGGCGTGGTCGCACGTCACCAGCCAGCGGCCTGGTCGGTCCTCGCCTTCTATGCGGTAGGGATAGTAATTCATGATCCTGTAACCTTTGCGCGGCAGGGATAGGACAGAATTGCGTGAATGGAAATGTGTGTTTGGCACGACAATCTGCGATGACAGGGTTGTTATTCGCGCCGCAAAGCGATTGCATGACCGGGCGCAACAGGCCGCCAGACCAAGGACAGACAGAACATGAGACGCCACCGTAACGTCAAGATCGTAGCAACCCTTGGCCCCGCTTCGGATACGCATGAGATGATCGGTGCCTTGCACAAGGCGGGCGCGGACGTGTTCCGCCTGAACATGAGCCACGGAAGCCACGAAGAAATACGCGCCAAACACGCGATTATCCGGCAAATCGAGGAAGAGACCGGTACCATGATCGGCATTCTGGCGGATTTGCAGGGCCCCAAGCTGCGTGTCGGGACATTCGTGAAGGAGACTGAGGAACTGGTCGAAGGGCAAAACTTCCGGCTGGACCTCGATAGCGCGCCGGGCGATGCGCGGCGGGTCAATCTGCCCCATCCCGAGATTTTTGCGGCGCTGGACGCGGGTTCGCATCTGTTGGTCAACGATGGAAAAATTCGCCTCAAGGTTATCGAATGCGCCAAGGATTTCGCGGATTGCGAGGTTCTGACGGGGGGTACGATCTCCAACCGCAAGGGGGTGAATGTGCCCGATGTCGTGTTGCCTTTAGCCGCGCTCAGCGAGAAAGACCGTGCGGATCTGGAATTCGTCTGCGAGCTGGGCGTCGATTGGCTGGCACTAAGCTTTGTCCAGCGGCCGGAAGATGTCGAGGAGGCGCGTACTTTGGCCAGGGGGCGGGCGGCGATCCTGTCCAAGATCGAAAAGCCCTCGGCGGTGGAATGTTTCGACGAAATTCTCGCAGCTTCGGACGGCATCATGGTGGCACGAGGTGATCTGGGCGTGGAATTGCCGGTTCAGAACGTGCCGCCGATCCAGAAGCGTCTGGTGCGCAAGTGCCGCGCGGCGGCAAAGCCGGTCATCGTGGCGACACAGATGCTCGAGAGCATGGTAAGCAGCCCCATGCCCACCCGTGCGGAAGTCAGCGATGTCGCGACGGCTATCTATGAAGGCGCGGACGCTGTCATGCTGTCTGCGGAATCTGCCGCAGGCGATTATCCGGTCGAGGCGGTGTCCACGATGGATCGTGTCGCGATAGAGGTTGAGCAGGATCCGACATACACCGAGATCATCGAGGCGAGCCGCAAGGCCGACCGTATGACCGTGGCAGATGGCATCGTCGCGGCCGCTCGTGAAATCGCAGAGACGACGGACATCAAGGCAATCTGCTGCTTTACCCAAAGCGGGACGACTGCCCTGTTGACGGCGCGCGAGCGTCCGCGCGTTCCGATCATCGCGCTTACCCCATTGGTAAGGACCGCGCGACGGCTTGCGCTTACCTGGGGGTGCTATTGCGTCATGACCGGGCCGCTTGATCGTTTCAAGAAAGCCGTGGTCAGCGCCGCGCGCGCCGCGCGCGAAGGCGGGTTTGCAGAGTCCACGGACCAGATCGTCGTAACGGCGGGTGTTCCGTTCAACGTCCCCGGCAGCACGAACATCTTGCGCGTGGCCCCGTGCGACGAACGTTTGATTTTCGCGTCCGATCCAGAGTAACTTGGCATTAATTTGCTGAGGAGCGCGAATTTGGATCCTGATATTGCACTTGTAATCGGCATCGTCGTCGCTGCCCTGTCTGTGCCGTCAATTTTGTCGGCGATTTCGGACGGACGTGCGCCGCGTGCTTCCGCGGTCATGATCTTGATTGCCGGAGGGCTTATCCTCTACGCGGTTCAGTCGAAACCGGGCGGATACAGCCTATCTGACGTGCCGCGTGTGTTCACCAGTGTCGTTGCGCGGTACATGCCCTGAGACAAGGAAGACCGCCAGTACAGGTGTGCCAGCGGTCTTGGTCCTAAAGCTTAAGGATCAGTTTTTCTTGCGGCGCAGAGCGGCCAGACCGCCAAGACCGACAAGCAGCAGCGGCAGACCTGCCGGCAGCGGCACAGGCGAAACGCCACCCGTGGTCAGGTTGTCGAGGGTGTAGGTTTCGACACCGGATGCCTGGCTCCCTTCGAAGAAGGATAGCGACAAGAATTCCATGTCAGAGATGAAACCCCAAAAGTCGTTCTCGAGAGTACGTGGAACTTCTTGTGTAACGACGAAACTACCGCCGTTCATGGTTGTGATGGAGATACCAGTGCCTTGACCACCGGGGCCTGCCAGATCCCAGTCCCCGCCGAACCCGAGGATCGGAGCGTCGAAGGAAAACAGCGTATCCGGGTTTGAACCCTGGTCGATCCTGTCGTTCAGAACCCCGCCGGAAAAGTCGACATCGTCGCCGTTGATGGTCACGCCGGACGCTGGGGCACCAGAGTGTAGATCGTAAAGGCAGCGGCCGAAGCAGCGCTTGCCGTCATGGTTAACAAAGCTGCTGAGCAAGTGTTTCTGTTGATTTTGGAAACGCACCGTTTCCAGATTTTCTGTAATCCGCAGGCGGTTTCCCAGCGCCAGACGACAACCGATGCAGTCGTGACAAAGATCTCTTGCCAATCTGCGACACCCCGCCTATACGCCAATTTCGTTCCGTGCGTCCGGCCAATGTGGCATGCCGAGTCGCACTTTTACCGAACTCAAGATCAGGAGACGGAAATGCCCAAGATGAAGACGAAATCGAGCGCCAAAAAGCGCTTCAAGATCTCGGCGACCGGCAAGGTCATCGGTGGTCAGGCCGGAAAACGG
>JAGXFI010000180.1 GCA_024637305.1 Sulfitobacter sp. | reverse complement strand
TGTATTTTGGTTGCGGGAGTTGGATTTGAACCAACGACCTTCAGGTTATGAGCCTGACGAGCTACCGGGCTGCTCCATCCCGCGCCAATGAAGTCTACCTATTCGCGGTGTCTCAGGACTTCAAGGCAAAAAACGGGATAAGTTTGCTGAAACTGAAAATTGTGAGGCTGTAACTGCCGATAGTGTTACCACGCTGGGCGTGTTTACTGGAATCTGGCGGGCGAATGATGTTTGGAATGGAATG
The DNA here is from genome assembly GCA_024637305.1 of Sulfitobacter sp. GTDB lineage: Bacteria > Pseudomonadota > Alphaproteobacteria > Rhodobacterales > Rhodobacteraceae > Sulfitobacter. Next base: position 6,188 of record JAGXFI010000180.1, on the reverse strand, counting down.
CACTGACCCGTTCCGTCACCCAGACTGGAATTTTGGTGGGGCGAGGCGAGCCGTCAGACGGACGGTGCGAATCCCATGATCAGCTGCCGCAATCCGATTGCGGCGCCCAGCATGATGCAAAGAAGCGTGAGCGGCGCACTATAGGCCAGAACGGAGAAGGCAGACAGGCCTTGACCAACACTGCATCCGACGGCCACGACGGCGCCGAAACCCATCAGTGCCGCGCCCAGGATCTGCCGACGTAATTCGCGCGCATCGTCGCAGGCTTCCCAGCGGAAATGTCCCTTTATGAGGCTCCCGAATAAGGCACCGATCAGCACACCCGCAACGGACCCGGTGCCAAAGCTGATCGAATTGCCCGAAGAGGTCATCGCATAGAGGACTGTCTCTCCGATCGGGGCAGAAAACGTGTGGGACAGAATTGGGGTTGCGTCAAAGCCGTTGGCGGCAACCCATTGGGTTCCGGCCCATCCGGAGACAATCGCAAAACCGGCCACCGCCCCCCAGAGTATATGACCGGTAGCGTGTCGCAGTTGCTGATTCGCGAAGGTAATCGCCAGAATGATCGCACCGATAATGATCCCTGCCGCTTCTACGGAAACGCCTCCGAACTGCGCGGCAGTGGTTGCAAAAGTCGCAAAATCAGTGGCTTCGCTGGATGCCCCGAATACCCATATGCGGAAGGTAGAGAGCGGCCCGCCCAAGGTGACGTAGGCAGAAATCCCCATCACCAGAACGATCAGCAGCGACCGAAGGTCACCGCCGCCCACACGCGCCAGAGCGCCGTAACCGCAATTGCCGGCCAGCGCCATTCCGTATCCAAAGATCAGCCCGCCGACGATGTTCGCAAACGGGTTCCACGTTCTTGAGAGATAGAGGGTTTGTTGCAGGTCGAGCAGCCCAGCTGCCGACAGCGAAAATGTCCCGATAATCGCCACGCCGATGGCGATGCCCCACATCCGCAGACGCAGGGTGTTCTCGCCATAATACAGGTCTTCGATGGCCCCCAGCGTGCAGAAACGACCAATACGTGCGGCAAGCCCCAAAAGGACGCCGCCGAAAAGTCCGACCAGTGCCACAAGCACGGGTTCTGAAATCACATCAATCATTGCCGCGTTTCATTTCAATGGCCGCGACAGGGTATCAGCTTCGGTTCACTTGTCGCGACAAAACAGATCGTAGACTACTTCCATGATTTGCTTGGGCCGGTCATCCGTCAAGCTGTAGTAGATGGTCTTGCCGTCCCTGCGCGGCGTAACAAGGCCCTCCAGCCGCAAGCGGGACAGTTGCTGGCTGACCGCCGCCTGCCGCGCTGACAAAAGCTGTTCCAGCTCTGTCACCGATTTCTCGCCGGACGCCAGATGGCACAGAATCATCAACCTGCCTTCATGACTGATCGCTTTGAGGAAGTTTGAAGCCTCCATGGCGTTCTTGGCCATCTTGTCCATGTCCTCTGCGCACATGTCGACGTCAAATACTGGTAGGGCCATCGTGTCCTCGGTTTTTGGAACAGTAACGGCCTCTATAGCCTTGCTCTGACTGTTCATACATAGCGTTATCAGCCCGTTACATCAATATTCGCGTTCGCCAACATTTGCGCCAACAGGCTCCAGAAGAAATCCTCGCCGGGATATCCCTCGATACGGGAAACTTCTTGGCCGTCGACCATCAGAACGAATGTCGGAGTGAAAGTCAGTGCACGTGCAAATGTCATATCCTCAGGGCGCGCCGCGCGAATGTCGATGCGTTGCAAAGGCGCAGCGTTACCCTCCGGGGTTTTGGGATAGATATGCGAGATTTCTTCGTTCCAGCGCGCGCACCAGACACAGCCCTTTTCCTCGACCATGATCAGAAATGTGCCAGCCAAAAGTGCAGGCGCAGAACTGCACACCAGCACGACGGCGATAATGATGCGACGAAGAAACATGCCAAATTGACCTAAGCTATTTAAACAACGTAATATGAATATGTGAATTAGACAAGGATGGGCATCCAAAATGCTGGAGATCACCTTTGCAGGGGCGGCTTTCGCCGGGCTGCTATCGTTTCTGTCGCCCTGCATTCTGCCGATTGTTCCGTTCTACCTCAGCTATCTGGCTGGTGTCGGTATGAACCAGATATCGGCTGATGCCCGGATCGACCGAAGCACGCGGATCAGGGCGGTGCTGGCTGCAACGTTCTTTGCGGCCGGCGTCATCACGATCTTCATGGGGCTGGGTGCTGCCGCGACCGCGTTCGGGCAGGTCGTGCGCGAATACTTCGATATCCTGCGTTGGTTCGCTGCTGCGATCATCATCGCGATGGGGCTGCATTTCCTGGGCGTCATTCGCATCGGATTTCTGTACCGTCAGCTGCGGGCGGACGCCGGTAATACCGCCAATGTCAGCCTGTTTGGTGCATATGTCATCGGGCTTGCGTTTGCCTTTGGCTGGACGCCCTGCGTCGGGCCGGTGCTGGCCGCGATCCTCTTTACCGCAGCGGGGGCCGAAACGGCGTCGACAGGCGCGGGCCTGTTGTTTGTCTACGGCCTTGGCATGACGGCACCTTTCATTCTGGCAGCCTTTTTCATCGGACCCTTCATGCGGTGGATGACCCGTTTCCGCAAACATCTGGGGCTGATCGAAAAGATCATGGGGGCCATGCTGATTCTGTTCGGGGTGCTGATCGCCACGAACTCGATGAACTACATCGCGCAATGGATGTTGGAAATCGCGCCGGATATTGGTGTCCTGCGCTAACAGGGAGGAAATCTGATGAAGACCCTTTTGAGTGCCTGTGTCGGCCTGTTGCTGATGCCCTTTAGCGCATTTGCCGCCGAGATCGGAGATGATGGCCTGCACAAGACGTCGTGGATGCGCGACACCTTCAAGGATCTGGGCGAAGATCTTGCTGAGGCCAATTCGGAAGGCAAGCGCCTGATGATCATCATCGAGCAGCGCGGCTGCATTTATTGCAAGAAGATGCACGAAGAGGTTTTCCCGAATGAGGAAATCGCTTCCTTCATCGAAGAGAACTACTTTGTCCTGGAGATCAACATGTTCGGAGACGTGGAGGTCACGGATTTTGATGGCGAAGCCCTGCCGGAAAAGGACATGGTCAGAAAATGGGGCGTCCTGTTCACGCCAACGGTGCTGTTTTTCCCCGAAAACGTCCCCGAAGACGGGTCAGCCGCCAAGGCCGCGGTGGCGACGATGCCCGGTGCCTTTGGCCGACATACGACCTTCAACATGCTGAACTGGGTTGTTGAAAAAGGCTATGACGGTGACGAAAACTTTCAAAAATACCATGCCCGAAAATTTGCAGAGCAAACCCAGTAGATGGAATGGTGCGATCAAATAAAGTAATTCATTTACCTGAATTTGTTGTTGCGTCTTCACGACCCTGTGCGCTACGGTATGCAAACTGCAGTGTTTGGGAGGACGCATGAGGGTTTCTATCATTACAGCCATCGCGACGGGGCTTTTCGGCTCTGCCGTCTTCGCGGGCGACGTTAAGCCAACAGAGGTCGCCTTCACTGACGGCGCTGTCGAGCAGTCCTTGACCGGCGTCAAAGGTGATCCGGCCAATGGCAGGGCTATCGTGGGCGATAAGGGGCAGGGCAATTGCGTTGCCTGTCATCAGGTTTCCGACCTTGCGGACGTTCCGTTCCAGGGCGGAATAGGGCCGATGCTTGATGGCACCGGCGATCGCTGGACCGAAGCGGAGCTGCGGGGGATCATCGCCAACGCAAAGGTGATGTTCGAGGGCAGCATGATGCCGGCCTTTTACAAGACCGAGGGATATACCCGTCCCGGAAATGCTTATACCGGCAAGGCACCTGACGACACGTTCGGGCCACTTCTGACGGCCCAGGAGGTCGAAGATGTCGTCGCCTATCTGTCTACACTCACGGAATGATCAGACCCCTCGGGGTACGGAGGAACAATCGACATGGAACTGACACGACGCAAAGCGATCCTTTTGGGGGCGGGGGCATTTCTGGCCGCCGGCCTGCCGTTCCGCGCCTCTGCGGCACTGGAGGACAAGATCGCGGAATTCACCGGCGGTGCCGAGGTGGGGGCAGGCGATATTCAGCTGACCGCACCCGAAATCGCAGAGAACGGCAACACCGTCCCGATCGAGGTGTCGTCGGACACGGCGGACGAAATCATGGTGCTTGCATTGGGCAACCCGACGCCAAGCGTCGCGACGTTCAAATTCGGCAAGCTTGCGGCATCACGCACGGCGTCCACGCGAATCCGGCTTGCCGGGACACAGGATGTCATTGCCATCGCAAAGCTGCCTGACGGCTCATTCGTGCAGGCAACAAGCACGGTCAAAGTAACAATCGGCGGCTGCGGCGGCTAAGGGTTCAAGGAGGATTTATTATGGCATCTGGAGTGAAACCCCGCGTCAAGGTACCGAAAACTGCGGCCGCTGGCGAGGCGATAACGATCAAGACATTGATCAGTCACAAGATGGAATCAGGTCAACGCAAGGATGACGACGGCAATGTCATTCCGCGCTCGATCATCAATAGGTTTACCTGTGATTTCAACGGTGAAAGCGTGATTGATGTGGTGTTGGAGCCTGCGATCTCGACCAATCCATATCTCGAATTCGAGGCGCTTGTGCCGGAAACCGGTGAGTTCAAGTTCACCTGGTATGACGATGACGGCTCCGTCTACGAGGAAACCAAAGAAATAACTGTCGGCTGAACGCCGGGTCTTGGGAGGGACATCATGATGAGACTGACAGGAGCCTTGATGGCCGTGCTGTTAACGGTACCGATGGCGTCAGCCGATCCCGTGGATGACACGCTGATTCTGAATGGCGAAACAGAGATGGTCACCCGGACTGCGGCACCGGACCATGTATCGGACGCAATGGACGAGGTTCTGTCAGGTTGGCATTTCCGCGGCACCGAAACACGCGCGATGCAGGCGGATGACTTCGATAACCCCGGCATGATCTTCGTCGAAAAGGCGGAAGACACGTGGAATGCTGTTGACGGGTCCGAAGGGGAATCCTGCGCGAGCTGTCACGGTGCGTCCGATCAAATGGCCGGAGTTCGACCGACTTATCCCAAGTGGAATGAAGAGGCTGGCGAGGTGCGGACGTTGGAGATGCAAGTCAACGACTGCCGCACGAACCGCATGGGTGCGGAAGAGTGGAAATATACCGGCGCTGACATGGTCAACATGACGGCCCTGCTGGCATCCGTGTCGCGCGGCATGCCCGTGGACGTTGCGATTGATGGCCCCGCCCAGTCGACTTGGGAACAGGGCAAAGAGTTGTATTATACACGCTTCGGCCAGCTCGAGCTGTCTTGCGCCAACTGCCACGAAGACAACTATGGCAACATGATACGCGCCGACCATCTGTCTCAAGGCCAGATCAACGGCTTCCCTGTGTACCGGTTGAAGAATACCAAGCTGAACGCAGCGCATAGCCGCTTCAAGGGGTGTATCCGTGATACTCGCGCGGAGACATATAATCCGGGGAGCGAGGAATTCATCGCGCTTGAGCTTTACGTCGCCTCGCGCGGCAACGGACTTAGCGTCGAAGGCCCTGCCGTTCGCAACTAATCAGAATTGAAGGCCCCGCGCGACGATGGCGCGGGGCCTTTCTGCCGTTAATCCATTCATAAATGCGCATACGTATGCATAACCTGGAGCCGCCTGATGATTTCTCGCCGTGACTTTCTACAAACCAGCATGGCAGCGGCCGCGCTTTACGGAGCGTCGGGATATGGCAATTGGGCGCGGGTCGCAGCCCAGCAAGCATTGACGCAGGACAAGCTGCTGGAATTTGACACATTCGGCAACGTTTCCCTGATCCACGTCACCGACATTCATGCGCAGCTAAAGCCCATCTATTTTCGCGAGCCCGAGATTAATATCGGTGTCGGCGCGAACAAGGGCGCAGTTCCCCATGTGACCGGTGCGGAATTCAGGAAGCTGTATGGTATCGACGACGGCAGCCCCTCTGCATATGCGCTGACCCATAACGATTTCGCATCGCTTGCACGTAGTTACGGGCGCGTCGGTGGATTGGACCGCGTTGCAACCGTGATCAATTCGATCAGGGCCGACCGGCCTGATGCCCTGTTGCTGGATGGCGGCGATACATGGCACGGCAGCTACACCTGCTATCACACGGCCGGTCAGGACATGGTCAATGTGATGAACGCCCTCAAGCCCGATGCG
>JAGXFI010000179.1 GCA_024637305.1 Sulfitobacter sp. | reverse complement strand
TTTCGTTTGCCTGACCAAGGGCATCAATCGCCCGCATGCGGAGATTACGGCGGAATGCGTCAAACTGGTCCGTGATCAGATCGGCCCGGTTGCCGCATTCAAGCTGGCGCTGGTTGTCGACCGCTTGCCCAAGACACGATCAGGCAAGATATTGCGCGCCACGATGGTGAAAATTGCTGACAGTGAGGATTTCAAACTGCCCGCAACAATAGACGACCCCACAGTTCTCGACGAAATTCGCGAAGCGCTGCAAACCATCGGCTACGCCAAATAGCGCAGGGTTTTAACAGCCCCGTTTACAGAAAAAGGCGACTCCGCAAAGAGCCGCCTTTCTTTATCCCATGCGCGTAGCTTACTGCTTCGCGACGAATTCATCCACCTGGCGCTCGGCTTCGGCTTTCTCGATCCCGTAGCGTTCCTGGATCTTGCCAACCAGCTGGTCGCGATTGCCCTCGGCCACCTGCACATCGTCATCTGTCAACTCGCCCCATTGCTCCTTGATGGAGCCGGTCATCTGTTTCCAGTTACCTTTGATTTGATCCCAGTTCATCGTTCTCTCCTTGCTAGAAGTTCATAAAGAGTGAACGCGACTGACCGAGGGAATGTTCCGCCCCGATCAGGTGAATTGTTCGCTGATCAATCGTTCTTCCAGCCCGTGCCCCGGATCGAACAAGATGCGGTGTTCGATACTGGGTTCCGATGCGATCTCGACGATCACGACATCGCGGTAGGAATTGCCGTCGGCATCCGCCATCACCGGACGTTTGTCCGGTTCCAATACGTCGAATCGCACGACCGCGCTCTTGGGCAGCAACGCGCCCCGCCAGCGCCGCGGGCGGAACGCAGCCATTGCCGTCAAAGCCAACACATCCGCCCCAATCGGCAGGATCGGTCCATGAGCCGAATAATTGTAGGCTGTTGAGCCAGCAGGGGTTGCCACCAAAGCTCCGTCGCAAACCAGCTCTTGCATTCTGAGCCGCCCATCAACGGTAATCTGCAACTTTGCCGCCTGCGGACCTGCGCGCAACAACGACACCTCGTTGATCGCCAGGGCGCGGCTCTTGTGGCCATCCACATGCGTCGCGACCATGACCAGCGGATTGATGACCGCCTCCTCTGCCGCGTCTAGTCGTTCTTTCAGATCGGACTCTGCATATTCGTTCATCAAAAAACCGATGGTACCCCGGTTCATTCCGTAGACCGGTGCCGGCAACGCCTGTGTTTGATGCAACGTATGCAACATGAAACCGTCCCCGCCGAGCGCGACAATCACATCTGCCTCTTCGACCGGGACAGTGCCATAGCGCACGACCAACGCGGCGCAAGCCGTCTGCGCGACAGGGGCGCGGCTTGCGACAAAGGCAATCTTCTGGGGCATTCGAGTTTCCGATCCGCGTCTCTATTTCCCAAACCAACCATATTATTCCCGAAGGGACCAGCGCTGCCGCATCAATCGTGCAGCCTGTCGCTTTCTCGCCTTTCTCGCGGCCCGGGTTTCCGATACGAAACCGACAAGCAACGTGGCCTACATAAGGATTCCCAGATGTCAGATTTCTTCACCCGATCCCTCGCCGACAGTGATGCCGATGTCTTCGCCTCCATCACCTCCGAACTGGGCCGCCAGCGCGACGAGATCGAGTTGATCGCGTCCGAGAATATCGTGTCCAACGCGGTGCTTGAAGCGCAAGGGTCGATCATGACCAACAAATACGCCGAAGGGTATCCCGGACGGCGCTATTACGGCGGGTGCCAATACGTCGACATCGCCGAGAACCTCGCGATCGAACGTGCTTGCGAACTTTTCGGCTGCGGCTTTGCCAACGTCCAGCCAAACTCCGGGTCGCAGGCAAACCAGGGTGTGTTCATGGCGCTGCTGCAGCCGGGGGATACGATTCTCGGCATGTCACTGGACGCTGGCGGCCACCTTACGCACGGTGCCGCACCCAACCAGTCAGGCAAATGGTTCAATGCCATCCAGTACGGCGTGCGCCGCCAGGACAATCTGCTTGACTACGATCAGGTCGAGTCGCTTGCCAACGAACACAAGCCAAAGATGATCATCGCCGGCGGCTCCGCCATCCCGCGGCAGATCGACTTCAAACGGATGCGGGAAATCGCAGATATGGTCGGGGCTTATCTGCATGTCGACATGGCGCATTTTGCGGGATTGGTCGCCGCAGGGGAACACCCCTCGCCGTTCCCCCACGCGCATGTTGCCACCACGACGACCCACAAGACCCTGCGCGGCCCTCGTGGCGGCATGATCCTCACCGACGACGAGGCATTGGCCAAGAAATTCAATTCCGCCATCTTCCCCGGCATCCAGGGTGGTCCGCTGATGCATGTCATCGCCGCCAAGGCGGTAGCCTTTGGTGAAGCACTGCGACCGGCTTTCAAGGACTACATCAAGCAGGTCATCATCAATGCGCAGGCTCTGTCGGATCAGTTGATCAAGGGCGGCCTTGATACGATCACACATGGCACGGACACGCACGTCGTCCTGGTCGATCTGCGCCCCAAGGGCGTCAAAGGCAATGAGACCGAAAAGGCGTTGGGCCGCGCGCACATCACCTGCAACAAGAACGGCGTGCCTTTCGATCCTGAAAAGCCTACCGTCACCTCCGGCATCCGACTGGGCTCGCCCGCCGGCACCACGCGCGGCTTCGGCGAGGCTGAATTCCGCCAGATCGCGGATTGGATCATCGAAGTGGTGGATGGGCTTGCCACAAATGGCGCAGACGGTAACGCCGCAGTGGAAGCGAAGGTCAAATCAGAGGTCGAAGCCCTTTGCGCCCGCTTTCCGCTGTATCCGAACCTGTAAATAAGCGCCCCCGCGATACGGATCGCGGGGGCGACGCCGACAATACCAGAATAACGGTTTTGCAATGCGCAGCCGGTTATGAACCAGCCGCCCGTTTATTTCGCCTGCATTTTCTCGACCATCTTCAGCAGCGCGCGCCGCGGCATCAGCGGAATGATCCAGTTGACCGCGAGGCTTAGCCCAAGCTCGTTCACCGCCACCAGTTTGCCCGCCATCATCGCGTCATAACCGTGCTTTGCGACGCTTTGCGCGGATTTGCCGCCGCCTTTCACCAGATTGGTCCCGTCCAGACCGCTCCTCTTGGCGAATTCCGTCTCGACATAGCCGGGGGCCAGGACGGTCACCGTCACGCCCTGGCTGCGCAGTTCCTGATCCAGCGCCTCGCTATAGGATTTCACAAATGCCTTCGTCGCAAAATAGACTGCCTGATTGGGGCCCGGCATGAATCCGGCTGTCGATGCCACGTTCAGGATCCGGCCCTTGCCCCGCGCTGCCATGTCCGCGGAAAACGCATGGGTCAGTTCGACCAGCGCCGACACGTTCAGGTCGATCATGTCCATCTCGTCGCTCAGTTGTCGGTCTGTATGCTTGCCCTGACCGCCGAATCCCGCATTGTTGATGAGAATATCCACCTGCAACCCGGCCGTGATCACTTTGTCATAAAGCGCACGCGCACCACCGCTTGCCCCTAGGTCCAATGGCAGGACATGTGCCTTGATGCCGTGGTTTCCCTCAAGTTCCTCCTTGAGCGTGGTCAAGACGTCCTCGCGCCGTGCCGTAAGGATCACATCGCCGCCTTTTGACGCATGATACCGCGCAAGTTCCTTGCCGATACCCGACGATGCCCCCGTTACCAATGCCGTCTCAACCATCCGATATTCCTTTCATGTCAGAACACACCTAGTATCTCTGCAAACGAACACCAGCACGAAAGGCGCGCCCATGATTATCCACCCCGCCGGATCACGGCCCTCATCCGCAGGATCTACGGACTATTTCACCGGCACCGTCCGCATGGATCCGCTGATCGCCACACCGGCACCTGCCCGCCTGCGCGGGGTCACCGTTACCTTCGAGCCGGGCGCGAGAACCGCCTGGCACACGCATCCGCTGGGCCAGACCCTCATCGTCACGTCCGGCGCGGGCCGTGCACAAACCCAAGGCGAACCTGTCAGGACACTCCGCCCCGGCGATACCGTCTGGTTCGCGCCGGGCGAAAAACACTGGCACGGTGCCAGCCCGGATTGCGCCATGACGCATATCGCCCTGCAAGAAGAGCTGGACGGGACCAGCGTCGACTGGCTCGACCATGTTACCGATGCCGAATACAGCGGCTAGATGTAGCCGCGCCAGAACAGCCAGGCGAGGAACCCGATGCCGACCGCCAGCAAATTCGCGGCAATCGCCCCCGCCAGTTGCAACCACGCGCCCTTGCGACGGTCGGCCACGTCGATGCCGCGCAAATGCGCCGAGACCTCTTCAAAATCGCGGAGCACCGCATGGGCATCCAGTTGCCGCGCCAGCTTTGGATTGCATATCATCGCCTCCGCGTCTGCCAACGCTTTTCCGCGCGCCCTGATCCGGCGCGGCAACCGCCGTCCGGCACGGCGAAAACCCTGTGCCAGCGTGACGCTCTTCACGCCCAGTTTTTCCAGCATCTGCGCGCGCAAAGCGCCTGAACGCGTGGCCATGTCCTTGGAATCCATCATGGCTTGCAATTTAATCCCACTGGCCACGCCGCCGCAACAACGCTAGGGCTAGGACATGCTTCATTACACCGACTTCGCCGCGAAAACCCCTACGGACCAGCCGCCACTCATTATCGCGCATGGCCTTTTTGGCTCTGGCCGGAACTGGGGTGTCATCGCCAAACGCCTCAGCGATACCCGCCGCGTCATCGCGCCCGACATGCGCAACCATGGAGCAAGCCCGCATAGCCCCTCAAACAGCTACCACGACATGGCCAGCGATCTGGCCGAGCTTGTCGAACATATCGGAGGGCCGGTGGACCTGTGCGGCCACTCGATGGGCGGCAAGGCGGCAATGGTGCTGGCCGCCACACATCCCGACCTTCTACGCAAACTCGTGGTGGCCGACATTGCGCCTGTGGCGTACAGCCACACCCAATCCCACCAGATCGACGCCATGCGCACCGTTGACCTCACGACCGTAACCCGCCGCTCAGACGCGGCAACGCAGCTCGAAGCCGCCGGTGTCCCCGCTGAACTGCAAAGCTTCTTTACCCAATCGCTCGATGTGCCAAACCGCAAGTGGCTGCTCAATCTTGATGCGCTTGAGGCCGAAATGCCCTCTATCATAGGGTTTCCCGATATTGACGGCTCCTTTGACGGTCCCGCGCTGTTCTTGTCAGGTGCGTCCTCGGACTATGTCAAACCGGAACACCGCGAACAGATCAAAGCGCTCTTTCCGACCGCGCGCTTTGCCAAGATCCCGGACGCAGGTCATTGGCTTCATGCCGAAAAACCCCGCGAATTCGAAGCAGCCCTGCGCAGTTTCTTGGACGCGTGAACCGTCCACCGCGTGTTCTGGTCACGAATAACCGGTGAAAGCGGCTTCTGGCCGCTGCAACAAGGGTCCATTCCCCCTTGCAACCACCGCCCCCGTGCCTATAACCCACGACAATTTGGCGCGCACTGCTGCACGCCAAAATTTGCACACTACAGCCTGGGGGCGCGCGCATGCCAAAAAGAACCGACATAAAGTCGATCATGATCATTGGCGCGGGTCCTATCGTCATCGGACAAGCCTGTGAGTTCGACTATTCAGGCGCCCAGGCGTGCAAGGCGCTCAAGGAAGAAGGCTACCGGGTCATCCTTGTGAACTCGAACCCCGCCACGATCATGACCGATCCAGGGCTGGCCGACGCCACCTATATCGAACCGATCACCCCTGAAATCGTCGCGAAGATCATCGAAAAGGAACGCCCCGATGCGCTCCTTCCGACGATGGGCGGACAAACCGGGTTGAATACCTCGCTGGCGCTTGAAGAAATGGGCGTTCTGGCCAAGTTCAACGTTGAAATGATCGGAGCCAAACGCGAAGCCATCGAAATGGCCGAAGATCGCAAACTCTTCCGCGAAGCGATGGACCGGCTGGGGATCGAAAACCCCAAAGCGACGATTTGCACCGCGCCCAAAGACGCCAATGGCAAAAAGGACCTCGCCGCAGGTGTTGCGATAGCTTTGGAATCGCTCGAAGAAATCGGATTGCCGGCGATCATTCGTCCCGCCTTCACGATGGGCGGCACCGGCGGCGGTGTGGCCTATAACCGCGAAGATTACGAATTCTTTTGCCGATCCGGTATGGATGCATCCCCGATGGGCCAGATCCTGATCGACGAATCCCTGCTCGGATGGAAGGAATTCGAGATGGAGGTGGTCCGTGACTCCGCCGACAACGCGATCATCGTCTGCAGCATCGAAAACGTCGATCCGATGGGCGTCCATACCGGCGACAGCATCACCGTGGCCCCCGCGCTGACGCTGACCGACAAGGAATACCAGATCATGCGCAACCACTCCATCGCGGTCTTGCGCGAGATTGGCGTGGAGACCGGTGGCTCAAACGTCCAATGGGCCGTGAACCCTGTCGATGGCCGGATGGTCGTGATCGAAATGAACCCGCGCGTCTCGCGGTCGTCAGCGCTGGCGTCAAAGGCCACCGGCTTTCCCATCGCCAAAATCGCGGCGAAACTCGCTGTGGGATTTACGCTGGACGAGTTGGACAATGACATTACCGGGGTCACACCCGCGTCTTTCGAGCCGACGATCGACTACGTCGTCACCAAAATTCCCAAGTTCGCGTTTGAAAAATTTCCCGGCTCCGAACCTTACCTGACCACCGCGATGAAGTCCGTGGGCGAGGCTATGGCGATTGGCCGCACGATCCACGAATCCCTGCAAAAGGCTCTCGCGTCGATGGAATCCGGCCTTACCGGGTTTGACGAAATCGATATTCCCGGTGCGCCTGAAAAGGCTGCCGTGATCAACGCCATCTCCAAGACAACGCCTGACCGGATGCGAACAATCGCTCAGGCCATGCGCCACGGGATGTCTGATGATGACATCCACGGTGTGACCATGTTCGACCCCTGGTTCCTCGCGCGCATTCGCGAAATCGTCGAGACCGAAGACGAAGTACGTGCAGATGGCCTTCCAACCGATGAAGCGTCGCTTCGTCACCTCAAAATGATGGGCTTTACCGATGCCCGCCTCGCGCATCTTACCGGGCAAACTGAATCTGCCGTGCGCCGTGCGCGGCTTGATGCTGGCGTCAAGGCCGTTTTCAAGCGCATTGATACCTGCGCTGCGGAGTTCGAGGCGCAGACACCTTACATGTATTCCACCTACGAGGCCCCGTTGATGGGTGAGGTGGAATGCGAGGCGCGGCCTTCGGACCGGAACAAGGTGGTCATCCTCGGCGGTGGCCCCAACCGCATCGGTCAGGGCATCGAATTCGACTACTGTTGCTGTCACGCCTGCTATGCGCTCACCGATGCCGGCTACGAGACAATCATGGTCAACTGCAACCCAGAGACCGTGAGCACCGATTATGACACATCCGACCGTCTTTATTTCGAACCTCTGACGTTCGAGCATGTCATGGAAATCCTGCGGGTAGAGCAGGAAGCCGGTACGCTGCACGGTGTGATCGTCCAGTTCGGCGGCCAGACCCCGTTGAAGATCGCGCAAGCGCTCCACGACGAAGGTATTCCGATCCTTGGTACAACGCCCGACATGATCGACCTCGCCGAAGACCGCGAGCGGTTCCAGCAGCTGGTGAAGTCACTCGGCCTCAAGCAACCCCATAACGGCATCGCCCATTCCGACGCCGAAGCGCTGGAAATTGCGGCCGACATCGGCTTTCCGCTCGTGATCCGTCCGTCTTACGTTCTGGGCGGTCGTGCGATGGAGATCGTGCGCGATCAGGCCGGTCTGGAACGCTACATATCCGAGGCGGTCGTGGTGTCAGGCGACAGTCCCGTCCTGCTTGACAGCTATCTATCTGGTGCGGTGGAACTGGATGTCGATGCGCTGTGCGACGGGACGAATGTCCATGTTGCAGGCATCATGCAGCACATCGAAGAGGCGGGCGTTCACTCCGGCGACTCTGCCTGCTCGCTTCCGCCCTACTCACTGCCCCGCGACATCATCGCGGAAGTCGAACGCCAGACCCATGCGCTTGCTCTCGCGCTCAATGTTGTGGGCCTCATGAACATCCAGTTCGCCGTCAAGGACGGAGAGATTTTCCTGATTGAGGTCAACCCACGCGCATCCCGCACCGTCCCCTTCGTCGCCAAGGCCACCGATAGCGCCATCGCCTCGATTGCCGCGCGCATCATGGCCGGGGAGCCGCTGTCGAACTTTCCGCACCGTGCGCCCTATGACGCAAACGCCGCCTATGACGACATCCTGCCGCTCGGGGATCCAATGACGCTGGCAGACCCGAACATGCCGTGGTTTTCGGTCAAGGAAGCAGTGCTGCCGTTCGCCCGCTTCCCCGGTGTTGACACGATCCTGGGACCGGAAATGCGCTCAACCGGCGAGGTCATGGGTTGGGACCGCACCTTCCCGCGCGCATTTCTCAAGGCCCAGATGGGGGCAGGCAATCCCCTGCCCCGCAATGGCTGTGCGTTTATTTCCATCAAGGACCAAGACAAGACTGCCGATATGCTCAACGCAGCTGAGATCCTTCTGGAACAAGGCTTTACCCTGATCGCCACGCGCGGAACCGCGGCGTGGTTCAATGAAAACGGTCATACCTGCGATGTGGTCAACAAGGTCTATGAAGGTCGTCCCGACGTGACCGACATGATGAAAAACGGTCTGATTCATCTTGTCATGAACACCACCGAAGGGGCGCAGGCTGTCGAGGACAGCAAGTCAATCCGCTCCATCGCGCTTTATGACAAGATACCGTATTTCACCACCGCAGCAGGCAGCCACGCCGCAGCGTTGGCGATCAAGGCGCAGGCAGAAGACGACATCGGCGTGAAAGCACTACAAGGTTAAAGCGCCCAATAATACGCGCGTAACTTGATCAGCGACTTTTCCAGCAGGTCGCCATGAATCGACGCTTTCTGCAATTGTTTGAGCGTGACGTCCTCGTTGTCCAACGTGGCCTCTATGAGCGGCACGATCTGGTGCCAATATTCTCTGACCTTCTTCAGGGTCACTTGAATTTCGAGGGTTCCGGCAGGTGCAATTCCAAGTTGCCCATCGCCCTCCATCAGGGCCACCATTTTGCTGTCGAACTTTGCAATCGCCGTGCGCATCTCGAGCGCGGCCTTCGCGCTCAGCAGTCCCACCCGCAAAAGACACGCGTCTCGCAATACACCCTGGACCAACGCGCCTTGCTGTTGGACCGCAAGGATGGACGATACGGCGGAATCTTGGGGCAGTTGCTGCCCAAACGCGGATTGCAAAACTGCATCCACCTCAACGCCAATGGGCGCAACCCCATTCAGAAATAATTGCATCGGAACGCGGTGCAGATCGCCTGCAACGATCTGACGTGCAGAGATTGAAAACGGACGCGTAACCGTATCCAGCGACGTCAGATGCGCTGCCGTCTGCATGTCCTGCTCAACAGCCAGTGCGCGCTGGGTATCACCGTCACGCAGGGCGCTGATGTCCCGTTCCAACTGATCCACCGCCGAAATCGCCGCGACCTCCTGCAATCCACGATCCGCGCCCAGCAACAGAATACACACGGACTTTCCCGCACGGTTGGCAAGCGCCATCTGGCCCGAAATCATTTCCACCCGCAATTGCCACGCAGCGTCCTCCGCCGCCCGCAATGGCAGTCCGGCAAATAGCAAGCAAGCAAGTGTATGAAAGAAGCGTAAATGGATGCCACAATCCTCCTTAGCGGCCTTGTCCGCTTAACAGCTGATTCTGAATATCGCGTGAACGGGCCAAGCACTCTGGTCCGGTCGCACTTGCCCTTGGCAAGATTCGGCGTTTAACCTGTCTCAACCCAAGGGACCGCCATGTACACACCAGCAATCACCGGAACCGGCGTCTTTACGCCCTTCAACACCATTACCAACGCGGAACTTGTGACCGCGTTCAACCAATACGTCGACCTCTATAACAGCCGTCACGCGGATTCGATCGCCGCGGGTGACCTTGCTGCAAAAGAGCATTCGTCAGAGGATTTCATCGTCAAGGCGTCCGGGATCGAACAGCGCTACGTCATGGACAAGACAGGTATCCTCGACCCTGAAATCATGCACCCCCTGCTACGCCAGCGCAGCGACGACGAACCGTCGCTGATGGCAGAAATGGCGTTGGATGCTGCGAACAAGGCACTGGCGCAGGCGGGGCGGACCGCTGCGGATGTTGGTGCCGTGATCTGTGCTGCGTCCAATCTTGAGCGCGCTTATCCTGCCGTTGCCATCGAAATCCAGGACTTGTTGAAAATCAACGGCTTCGCTTTCGACATGAATGTCGCGTGCAGCTCTGCCACCTTCGGCATACAGGCCGCCGCCGACATGATCCGCGCGGGTTCCATCCGCTCCGCTTTGGTCGTCAACCCCGAGATCTGTTCGGCGCATCTGGAATGGCGCGACCGCGATTGCCACTTCATCTTTGGCGACGTGGCAACAGCCACTCTGATCGAACGGGCAGAGGACGCAAAAAAACCATATTTTGAAATAAGATCAACGCGTTGCGCGACAGAGTTCTCCAACAATATCCGCAATAACAACGGCTTCCTTCGGCGTTCTCGCCCCGATGGTCTGGCCGACCGGCGGGACATGCAATTCATGCAAAACGGTCGAAAGGTCTTCAAGGAAGTCCTGCCGTTGGTCGCCGACCACATCGCGGCCCATATGGCTGAGGAAGGGTTGCAAGCATCTGATCTCAAGCGCCTTTGGCTGCATCAGGCAAACAAGTCGATGAATGACTTCATCGGTCGCAAGGTGTTGGGCCGCACACCTGAACCGCACGAGCAACCCAATATCCTGCAAGACTACGCCAATACGTCCTCAGCGGGCTCCATCATCGCTTTCTCCAAATATTCGAGCGACTTGCGAGAAGGCGACAAAGGTCTGATATGCTCCTTCGGGGCAGGGTATTCCGTAGGTTCGGTGCTGGTCGAGCGTCACTCTTAACCGGCTTCTTCCTCAAGGTGCAGTTTCATGTCAATCAGAACCTGCTGAAGCATCGTCGTCTCGCGGAGCAAACGCTTGGCCTCGTTGACGGTGATCTTCCCGTCTTCGATTGATATCTGGTATTCACTCATCAGCATGGCGAAACGCTGGCTCAGCGCGATGACATCGGAATTGATCCCGCCGCTCCTTGTATTTTGCCCACGCCGCTCTTCGAAATTCAACGAAATATTCTGCAATTCCGCGAGGGCGGCAGTGACATGCGGATAGCTGGCAGATTGTTCCAGCAAGCCGACGGCGTCTATCGGCATGAACCGGTCCGTGTGCTCTTCATTGTCCGAATAGTAACGCCCAAGGGTCGCCTTGGATTTTCCAGTCAGCACAGAGGCCCGTTCGACCCCCACATCCTTGACCAGGCTCTCGGTGTGTTTCTTCAAATAACTGCCGATCCCGGCCATAACAGTAACCCTTTTCGTTTGCCCGACATCGTCCATGGGGAAAGCGGCAATTCTTTTCCCACTACCGTTCCGCGCCAGAAAAGTCATTCTAAAAACACTCTGGCAGAGTTGTCAGAGGGACGAGTGACCGGAGTGCCCCAGGAGCCGGTGTCGAGTGGGGGGTTCGTGTGTCTCTGATTAAGGGGAAATCAGGCCGGGAGACCGGCAGCAGACCACGGACCATTTGTTGCGACTGCCAACCCTTGCAGGTGGACATTTTTCCATCGTAATGACGGGCGCATGGCAAAACTGTATTTCAACTATTCCACCATGAACGCCGGCAAATCGACCGTGCTGCTGCAAGCCGCGCATAATTATGTCGAGCGGGGCATGAGGCCTTATCTCATGACCGCGCTTCTTGATAACCGCGCGGGGTCGGCAAGGATCGCCAGTCGTATCGGGATCGGGCAAGAGGCGGACACTTTCGCCCCGGATGAAGATCTTTTCGCCAAACTTGAAACCCGCCTCTCTTGCGGTCCATGCGCTTGCGTCTTCGTGGACGAGGCGCAGTTTCTGAGCGAGGATCAAGTCTGGCAACTCGCTCGCGCTGTTGACGATCTGAAGGTGCCCGTCATGTGCTTTGGCCTGCGGGTGGATTTCCGCGGCAAGCTGTTTCCAGGATCCGCCACCTTGCTGGCACTCGCAGACGAGATGCGGGAAGTCAGGACCATCTGCTTTTGCGGAAAGAAAGCGACCATGGTTGTCCGCCGGGATGCAGACGGTGTGCCGCTAAAAGACGGGGCGCAGGTGCAGATCGGAGGGAATGAAACCTATGTCTCTCTGTGCCGCAAACATTGGCGTGAAACAGTGGGAGAATAGCGGCCGTGCCGCCAGATTTCTCACTATTCAAATTGAGAAATTTCAATTTAGCTTGTCAGTTTTCCCCTAAATACCCATCGGTTTGATGACTTATCCCAACCTTTGAATGCTTTTTACCACAACAGAGCGGTCTAGCACTTTGCGGCATCAAGATGGGATAACGGCGAGGCCATCACAAATCAAGTCAATTTTCGTGCGTAACTCGTTGTTAATAAATTATTTTATTCAATGCATACGGCCGCCGACCGGTGCATCTTTGTCCGGAGACAACAGGACAATGGCTCCATCCGCATCAGGCACGCCCAGCACCAGAACTTCCGACATGAAGGGGCCGATCTGGCGTGCAGGAAAGTTGACCACAGCCATGACTTGGCGACCTTCCAAACCTTCGGGCGTGTAATTCTCGGTAATCTGGGCAGAGGTCTTTCGCACGCCGATATCACCGCCAAAGTCGATCCACAGCTTGATCGCTGGCTTTCGCGCCTCCGGGAAGGGTTCGGCGCGGGTAACGGTGCCGACGCGGACATCTACCTTGAGAAAATCGTCGAAACTGATCTCAGCCACGGGCAAGTTCCCGTGAGCGATCCGCTGCCGCAGCGACAGCGCGGCGAAGCAAGGCAGGAAAGCCGTTGGCCTCATCCATCAGCACCTCCAACGCCGCTTGCGTTGTCCCGTTGGGGCTGGTCACGTTGACACGCAGCTGCGAAGGGGTTTCATCCGCCTGCATTGCCAATGCGCCTGCACCAGCGACGGTGGCCTTGGCCAGCTGCATCGCAAGATCGGCAGGAAGTCCTTGCGCCTCTCCGGCGGCGGCCATGGTTTCGATCATGTGAAACACATAGGCGGGTCCCGATCCACTGACGCCGGTAACGGCATCGATCTGGCTTTCGTCCGTTAGCCGGACAACCTGACCGACCGCGCAGAGCAACAGCTCTGCCTCGTCCAGACCTTGCGTACCGGCGTGTTCGTTGGCGACAATCGCCGAAATTCCCTGCCCGATGGCGGCCGGGGTGTTGGGCATGGCACGCACGATAGGGGTCCGATCGCCAAGCACGTTTTCAAAGGTGGCAATCGTGGTCCCGGCGGCGACGCTTACAAAAAGCGTCTTGCCGTTCCCCAATGCGGCAAGATCCGGCAGGGCATCCCCCATCATCTGCGGCTTGACGGCGACCAAGACAATGGCGGGCGCTTCGGGCATTTCGCCGTTTAAGTTCACGCCCTGCTTTTTCAGCCAGTCCGACGGGTTTGGATCACGCACCCAAACCGATCCCGCAGGTAATCCGCGCTCCAGCCAGCCTTCCAGCATGGCCGACCCCATCTTGCCACAGCCCAAGAGCATCAGGCCCTGCTTTGCAATCCGTGAATTCTTCATTTTGCCACCTCGGGGTCAGTTCTAAGCCCGCCCATAGGCCTCTGCAATGGCGACCTGCAACGCGTCTGCAGGGCTTTGGTCGCCCCATACAACTAGCTGAACAGCCGGATAATAGCGCTCAGAGCTCAATACAGCGGCACCAACCATCGTATCGATTTGGTCGGGGCTGGCCATATGTCCGCCCGTCAACACGAGGCCGTAGCGATAAACCATGACCTTCTGCTCTGCCCAATAAGTAAACCCGCCAGCCCAACATTGGTCGTTCACATCGTTGAGCAACTGGTAAAGCGCAGGCAGCTTTTCCTCCGGTGGCTCCATCTCGAACGTGCAGATGAGACGCAACGTTTCATCATAGGCCGACCAGGCCAGCGTAATGGCATAGTTGCGCCACTGCCCTTCGACGGTCATGGTGATCTGCTCTTCGGAAATGCGGTCGAATTCCCATTGATGATGCGCTGCGAGATCCTCGACAATGTCGATCGGATGCAGATCATCCTCGAGATACTGCTCTGACAGGGTCATTTTGACACCTTATGTTTATTGTTTTCTGCCGACCCTTGAGATGAGGTTGCGCACCCCAAGGGTTAGCTTGCTGCTCTAATTGACGCAGGAAACTTGCGACAACCTACCATATATGGTGGAGCCAAAGGGGAATCGGGGCAAGCCCTATTTCTGGGGATAAGGCTAATTAGCCGTGGATAACCCCAAAATCTTGGGGTT
Source organism: Sulfitobacter sp. (assembly GCA_024637305.1). Classification (GTDB taxonomy): domain Bacteria; phylum Pseudomonadota; class Alphaproteobacteria; order Rhodobacterales; family Rhodobacteraceae; genus Sulfitobacter. The sequence goes on along the minus strand of JAGXFI010000179.1, from coordinate 7,859 downwards.
TTGTTAATCACTGACCACCAGATAAGGCAGTCAGTGGCCGATTCTGGGCAGAAACCTGCCCATACTGATTATTTCTTTTTAGCGTCCATCGCGTCGAGACGCGTTTTCAACGCTTCGTTCTCCTCGCGCGCCTTCTGCGCCATCGCGCGAACGGCGTCGAATTCTTCACGCGTCACGAAATCGCGGTCGGCCAGCCAGCGGTCGATGACGCCTTTCATGGCATTCTCGGCCTCGTCCTTGGCACCCTGTGCCACGCCCATGGCGTTGGTCATCATCTGGCTCATGTCGTCAAAAAACTTGTTACGGGTTTGCATGCGGTCTCTCCGGTTTTGCGTTGGTCTCAATATGGTGATGCAGTTGCGCGCCCGCAAGGTTGACTTCGCCGGCCGGGCGCGCTCAATCAGCACATGATTGCACAACTTCCATTTCCCGATATCTCACCCGAACTGTTTTCCATTACGGTTTTCGGAATGCAATTCGCGCTGCGTTGGTATGCGCTGGCCTATATCGTCGGCATTCTGGTAGGCTGGCGTCTGGTGGTGCGGGCAGTACGGACCCCTTGGGATATGCGCGGACCGGTCATGAGTCCGCAGCTGATCGAGGATTTGCTGACCTGGGTGATCCTGGGCGTAATCCTGGGTGGCCGGTTGGGCTATGTCGCATTCTATCAACCAGCATATTTCGTGGCCAATCCGCTGGAGATCTTGCAAGTCTGGCAAGGCGGCATGTCTTTTCATGGTGGTGCCCTGGGCGTGATCGTCGCCGCTTTCCTGTTCACCTGGCGCCACGGCATTTCGCGCCTGAGGGCCGGTGATCTGATCGCACTTGGCGTTCCCCCAGGGCTGTTGTTGGGCCGGTTGGCGAATTTCATCAACGCGGAGCTTTGGGGAAGGCCGACCGATCTGCCTTGGGGCGTGGCGTTTCCGGGCGAGGCGGCGCAATATTGCCCAGACGTCATCGGGATCTGCGCCCGCCATCCGTCACAATTGTATGAGGCGCTGCTGGAGGGTCTGATCCTTGGTGCAGTGCTGATCTGGCTGGTCTGGCGGCAGCGGGCACTCGCACGACCCGGGTTGGTTATGGGCGTGTTCCTTGCAGGGTACGGCGCGGCGCGTTTCGTTGTCGAGTTTGTGCGCCAGCCCGACGCGCAGTTCATCGCCGCAGGCAATCCGTTGGGGCTGGCATGGCAAACCGGCGGATACGGTCTGACCATGGGCCAGATGCTGAGTCTGCCAATGATCGTCGTCGGGTTCTACTTTATGGTAAAAGCGCTGCGATGAGTTTGCGCGATCTGATCACAACGCAGATCGAGACCGCAGGACCGATAAGCGTCGCCGAATACATGGGGCTGTGTCTGCTTCATCCCCAGCATGGCTATTATACAACGGCAACTCCTTTCGGCGTGAAGGGGGACTTCGTCACCGCCCCGGACATCAGTCAGATGTTCGGCGAACTGATCGGGTTGTGTCTGGCGCAGGCGTGGCTCGATCAAGGTGCGCCCGCGCGTTTCACACTGGCAGAGCTGGGGCCAGGTCGCGGGACATTGATTGCGGACATGCTGCGCGCGACACGCGGCGTGCCGGGTTTTGCACAGGCGGACGTGGTGCTGGTAGAGGCATCGGCAGCTTTGCGCGCCGTGCAGCGCGATGCGCTGGGGGATCGCGCGCAGTGGGTCGATACTGTGTCGGACCTGCCGGAGCAGCCGCTGTTTCTGGTCGCAAATGAATTTTTCGATGCGCTGCCGGTGCGACAATTCGTGCGGGACGGCACGCGTTGGCGCGAACGGCAGGTGGGCCTTGTGGATGGCAAACTGGCATTCGGCCTTGCCCCTCCGGCCCCGCAGCCCGCGCTCGCGCACCGGCTTGAGGATACCAGCGACGGTGATCTGGTTGAGGACTGCCCTGCCGCAGCACCGGTGCTGAGCGGTGTGGCCGACCGGATCGCGACACACGGGGGCGCGGCGTTGATTATCGACTATGGCGATTGGCGCAGTCTGGGCGACACGGTGCAGGCCGTTCGGGAACACGCGGCGACCGATCCGCTGGCAGACCCCGGCAAGGCAGACCTGACGGCGCATGTGGATTTCGAGGTGATCGCCCGTGCGGCGGCCCCCTGCAAATACAGCAAGATCACGCCGCAAGGGGCTTTTCTTGAGCGGCTCGGCATCACGCAACGCGCCCAAGCACTTGCAGGAAAGCTCAGCGGCCCAGCGCTCGACAATCATGTTTCAGCACATCGCCGGTTGACGCACCCCTCGGAAATGGGAAACCTGTTCAAGGTAATGGGCCTCGTGCCGCAAGGCTGCCCCCTTCCGCCGGGACTGGAATGATGACACTGGAAATCCTTACCTCCGAGACTCTTTCGCCATTAAAGCACGGGTTCTTCACCCGTCGCGGCGGCGCATCTTCGGGGGTGTTTCAAGGGCTTAACTGCGGTTCCGGGTCGTCCGACCAGGCGGAGATTGTCTCCATCAACCGCGCCCGCGTGGCGAGCGCGTTGGGCATTGAGCCCACGCATCTTGTAAGCGTGCATCAAGTCCATTCCGCCACTGTGGTCACCGTGACAGAGCCCCTGAAGGACAAGCCGCGCGCGGATGCGATGGTGACGTCGACACCGGGTATTGCCCTTTCGGTGCTGTCCGCAGACTGCCAACCCGTGCTCTTTGCAGATGCGAAGGCCGGCGTGATCGGCGCTGCACACGCAGGCTGGCGCGGCGCGCTTGATGGCGTGCTGGAGTCCACGGTCGACGCGATGATCGCACTGGGTGCGTCGCGCGAACATATCGCAGCCGTCATCGGCCCCAGTATCAGCCAGCGCGCCTATGAAGTCGGACCGGAGTTCTTCGAGACTTTCATGGCCGAAGATCCCGCCTACGCCCGCTTCTTTGCCGGGGGTACAAACGACCGGCTGCAATTCGATCTGCCCGGATTTGGCCTTGCGCGGCTGCGCGAAGCGGGTGTGGGCCACGCTGAGTGGACGCGGCATTGCACCTTCTCTGATCCACAGCGGTTTTATTCGTATCGCCGTACGACCCACGCCAAGGAAGCGGACTACGGTCGACTGATCTCTGCGATCACGCTCTAAGCTCGGATCTATCTCAAATCAGGCAAAACTGCCCACTTTCTGTCACATTGCCATTGTCTGGCAGGTGGCAACATTAACCCTCTCATCGGGGCATTGGTGCCAAATCGGATTTTCCCTCCTAAAATCAAAGCATAGTGACCATTCTAAACGTTAACGCCGAATCTTGGTTATTTTTCGCAAATTTTCATCACATTGCCTCAAACCGGCCCGATTGGACCATCATAAATGTCCCAACGAAGCAATAAGACACGAGCAGGAGACGCGTCATGAAAACCAATTCACGCTTTATCAAGTCGGTCATCGACGCGGCGGAAAAGAACGAAACGGTCTTGCCGTGGACCCGTGGCGCGCGTCGCGCGGCGTTCATCGCAAAACGCCAAGCGCCGATCAAACGCAAGACCGCGTAACCAAAGCACCCCATTCGTTTTTCGGTTTGAGGGACTACTCGTTCCCCCGTGCGTTGATTCGCGCGGGGGTTTTCGTTTTGTCGGCCACAATGTGGCAAATCCCTCCGACATCACTGAAACAAACCCCGATCTCTTTGCGCAATTGGTGCTTCTTTCCCGTTTAATGTCGTTCATACTTTGACAATCATGCAGCTACATGGCGAATTGGGGTCCATTACAGACCTGAAATGACAACACTCCGTTATTTCCGTCGTTGTCGGTGGGGGCCGACGCGGATGTGACCAACCGAAAGGTGATCGCATGACATTGACAGCTACCCTTGCCCCCCGGACCTATCGCCAGAAAAAGGGGTATCCGGTGATTTCCAGTTTCGTGCACAAGGATCAATCCAATCCGACGAACCTGCCAAAGCGCAACTTTGAAGTCGCCGGGTTGCGAAGCGACGGATCACTCTACATTGGGCAAACCAGTGGCCCCGCGATCCCCTTGTTCGAATCAGCATTCTCCGCGTTCACGCACGGCAGTCTGATCCTGACGACGCAAGGTCAGATCGCGGTTGAAGACCTGCAACCGGGCGATATGGTGCAAACCTCTACGGGGGAGCCGGCCGAACTGGTGTGGATCGGATCCTCCAGCTTCGTGCCTGCACAGCCGGGCCGGCGCACGCCGCTTATCCGCATCATGGCGGATACGTTCGGGGAAGACCGCCCCAGCAGCTTTCTGACCGTAGGTCCCGGTGCGCGCATCCTGCAAACCCCGCCTGCCCTGCGCGCCCTCGCCGACGGGCGAAAGATGCTGACCCCGGCCAAGCGGTTCGTGGATGGTGTCAACGTGATCGAGGTCGTACCGCCGACGCCGGTTCGCCTGTTCCACATTTGCCTCACGCGCCATGCCGCGATCAATGTGGGAGGGATCGAGATGGAGACGTTTCACCCCGGCGCGCAGGCTCCGCGCGAGGTGAACCATTCGCTGCGCGACCGATTTCTATCGCTGTTTCCGCGCATCGGACATCTGTCGGATTTCGGGCCGCTCGCACATCCGCGTGCGCCCGAAGAACCGGAGCTTATCGGTTAAGCCGTCACGCTCAGGCGCTTTTCCAGGACATCGAAGGGAACGCCCGGATCATCCTTCGCGCCGCGTATCACAAGGCTGGTTTTTACGCTTGCGACATTGGGCGTGGTCAGCAATTCGCCTGTCAGGAAGCTTTGAAAGCTGGAAAGGTCAGGGGCCACGCATTTGAGGATGAAATCAACCTCACCGTTGAGCATGTGACATTCGCGGACAAGCGGCCAGGCGCGGCATTTGTTTTCGAACGCGCTGAGATCGGATTCCGCCTGGCTGGCAAGGCCCACCATCGCAAAAACCTGCACCTCGAATCCTAACTCGCGCGGGTTTACCTCCGCATGATAGCCTCTGATAAAGCCTTGCTCTTCAAGCGTTCGGACACGGCGCAGACAGGGCGGCGCAGAGATCCCAACGCGCTTGGCGAGTTCGACGTTGGTCATGCGACCGTCCGCCTGAAGCTCGGCCAGTATTTTCCGGTCAATCGGATCGAGACGCGTGCCTGCCATAAATCCCCCAATATTTTTCGATTCTTATAGCAACAACATATGTGTGCGCAATATTGTTTCGCGTGCGCGCAACAATCTTTCCGCAGCTGCAAAGGGGTTTAAGCGGACCTTCGGTGCGGCTATATCGTGGACCAACCTGATTGCAACGAGGATTCCCGATGGCCGAGACCCGCAAAACCAAGCTTTTGATTATCGGCTCCGGCCCGGCAGGCTATACTGCCGGCGTCTATGCCAGCCGTGCCATGCTGGAGCCCATTCTGGTGCAGGGTATCGAACCCGGCGGGCAACTGACCACCACGACAGAGGTGGAAAACTGGCCCGGCGATACCGAGGTGCAGGGCCCGGATCTGATGATACGTATGCAAGCCCACGCCAAGGCCATGGGTACGGAGATCATCGGCGACATCATTACCGATCTGGATCTGTCCAGCCGTCCGTTTCATGCAAAGGGCGATAGCGGGACGACCTATGTGGCCGATGCCGTCGTGCTGGCAACCGGCGCACGGGCCAAATGGCTGGGGCTGGAGAGCGAGGAAAAATTCAAAGGTTTCGGTGTCAGCGCCTGCGCCACCTGCGACGGCTTTTTTTATCGCGGACAGGAGATCGTGGTAATCGGCGGCGGCAACACGGCGGTCGAAGAGGCGCTTTTCCTGACCAATTTCGCGTCCAAGGTGACGCTGATCCACCGGCGCGACGAATTGCGGGCGGAAAAGATCCTGATCAACCGGTTGGAAAAGAATCCCAAGATCGAGCCACTGTGGTTCCATGAGCTTGCCGAGGTTTACGGCACCGAGAGCCCGCTAGGTGTCGAAGGCGTGAAGGTCCGGCATATCAAAACCGGCGAGATTACGGATATTCCGTGCAAGGGCGTATTCGTCGCGATCGGGCACGCGCCCGCCAACGAGCTGGTCAAGGATACGCTTGAAACGCACATGGGCGGTTATGTCGTGACAAAGCCGGATAGCACCGAAACCTCCATTCCGGGCGTGTTTGCTGCGGGCGACCTGACGGACCACAAATACCGGCAGGCAGTGACCAGCGCCGGTATGGGCTGTATGGCCGCTCTCGAAGCGGAACGGTTTTTGGCGGAAGTCGGCGACGATTCCGGCAAGGACACATCGCTGCCCCTGGGCTATGGAGCCGAAGTGACAGAGGGTGCTTGAGCCCTGCAAAAATCGCGCACTAGCTTTGCAAATGTGCGAAAATGGGTCGAAACCCTTGAACCTGTCAGCATCATGCGGATAGGACGCGGCCTGATGGTGCAATTTTCCTTGTAACGAGATCAAATATGCAAACGCCGAACCTTTCGCCTATCCCCGAGCTTTATGTCTCCTACGACTCCGCCCAGAAGATGAAGGGCGAGGCCGCCAATCTGACCAGCCATGATCTGACCCCGCGCCAGATTTGCGATCTGGAACTGCTGATGAACGGCGGGTTCAATCCGCTGAAAGGGTTCTTGTCGGAAGCGGATTACAACGGCGTCGTGGAAGACATGCGGCTTGCGGACGGAACACTCTGGCCGATGCCGATCAACCTTGACGTATCCGAGGATTTTGCCGCCAAGCTCGAACTCGGCCAGGATATCGCGCTGCGCGATCAAGAGGGCGTCATTCTCGCGACCATGACCGTCACGGACCGTTGGCAGCCGGACAAGGCGAACGAGGCCGCCAAGGTGTTCGGGGCGGACGACGATGCACACCCTGCGGTGAACTACCTACACAATCAGGCCGGCAAGATCTATCTTGGCGGGCCGGTCACCGGCATCCAGCAGCCCGTCCACTACGATTTCCGCGGGCGCCGCGACACGCCTAATGAATTGCGCGCGTATTTTCGCAAGATGGGCTGGCGCAAGGTTGTGGCGTTCCAGACGCGCAACCCGTTGCACCGTGCGCATCAGGAGCTCACCTTCCGTGCCGCGCGTGAATCGCAGGCGAACTTGTTGATCCATCCGGTCGTAGGCCTGACCAAACCCGGCGACGTGGATCACTTCACCCGCGTACGTTGCTACGAGGCTGTCCTGGACAAATACCCCGCCGCCACCACGGCGATGTCTCTGCTGAACCTGGCAATGCGCATGGCAGGCCCACGCGAGGCAGTCTGGCACGGGCTGATCCGCAAGAACCACGGCTGCACCCATTTCATCGTCGGCCGCGACCATGCCGGACCCGGCAAGAATTCCGCTGGCGAGGATTTCTATGGCCCCTATGACGCGCAGGACCTGTTCCGCGAGCATCAAGAGGAAATGGGCATCGAAATGGTCGATTTCAAACACATGGTCTGGGTGCAGGAACGCGCACAATACGAACCCATGGATGAAATCATGGACAAGGATGACATCACCATCCTGAACATCTCGGGCACCGAGCTGCGCCGCCGGTTGCAGGAAGGGTTGGAAATTCCGGAATGGTTTTCCTTTCCCGAAGTGGTCAAGGAGCTGCGCCGCACCCGGCCCCCACGGAACCAGCAGGGGTTTACCGTGTTTTTCACCGGTTTTTCCGGTTCCGGCAAGTCGACGATCGCCAATGCCTTGATGGTCAAGCTGATGGAGATGGGCGGTCGGCCCGTGACCCTCCTTGACGGAGATATCGTGCGCAAGAACCTCAGCTCGGAACTCGGGTTTTCCAAGGAGCACCGCGATCTCAACATCCGGCGTATTGGCTATGTCGCCAGCGAAATCACCAAGAACGGCGGTATCGCTATTTGCGCACCCATCGCGCCTTACGCAACGACGCGCCGTGCCGTGCGAGAAGATATCGAGCAGTTCGGTGCCTTCGTCGAAGTCCACGTAGCCACCAGT
>JAGXFI010000178.1 GCA_024637305.1 Sulfitobacter sp. | reverse complement strand
GGTACTGGGGAAGACGCTTTTGGGCGCGTGGGTATTTCTCCACGACATCGGGGAACGTGACTGACGACGTCATCAGGCAGTACCTGGAATTACATTCCTCCAAGTGATGCCTCCGGCGTCAGCCGGTGGTCCTTCACTTTGCTACCTATGCGCGCGCGCCGGCAAAGCGGGCTGCCCATGCTTCGCGGTCTTCGTCGGAAATCTTGGCGAAAAGAACCTCGGGCACTTCGAACGGGTGACCCGGGCCTAGTTGTTGCAGGAAAGAAGCCAACTCGTCCGGCCAGCCTGTATCCGTGATCTTCATGGCCGTCAGCATTTTGGCGGCCGCATCCGGGATGAAAGGGGCGCTGAGGACTGCGTAGAGCGGAATCAGATTGAGGGCGAGCCGCGTTTGCGCTGCCGCTGTGTCCGGGTCGGTCTTGAAGGTGGACCAAGGAGCCTGCGCCTGAAGGTATTCGTTGCCGGCAGCCCAGATCGCCCGCAGTTCCTGCGCCGATTTGCGCACCTCCATTGCCTCCATATGTGCCGCGTACCGTTCGACACGGGCAGACAGATCAGCGATCAAGGCGTCCTCTACGGGGCCGAATTTTCCGGCTTCGGGAACTGCTTCGCCGAATTTGGAGCGGCAGAATTTGGTTATCCGGCTCACAAAATTCCCCAGCACGTCCGCGAGATCTTTGTTCACGGAGGTTTGGAAATTCTCCCAGGTGAATTCCGAGTCCGAGCTTTCGGGCGCGTGGCTGAGAAGCCACCACCGCCAATAGTCGGCGGGCAGAATTTCCAGAGCCTGATCCATGAAAATACCGCGGCCTTGGGATGTGCTGAACTGGCCGCCGTCATAATTCAGGTAGTTGAAGGACTTCAGATGATCGACCAGCTTCCATGGCTCGCCAGACCCGATGATTGTCGCCGGAAAGCTGAGCGTGTGAAACGGTACGTTGTCCTTGCCCATGAACTGGGTGTAACGCACATCATCCGCGCCCTTGTCGGTACGCCACCAGCGTTCCCAATCGCCGCCGGTCGCGTCGGACCATTCGCCGGCGCAGGCGATATATTCGATGGGGGCGTCAAACCAGACGTAAAATACCTTGCCTTCCATACCGGGCCAGTCCGCGTCCCCCTTTCGCACCGGGATCCCCCAATCAAGGTCGCGGGTGATGCCCCGATCCTGCAATCCGTCGCCGTCATGCAGCCACTTCTTGGCGATGGAGGTTGTGAGGACCGGCCAGTCGGATTTGCTGTCGATCCAAGCGTCCAGATCGTCCTTGAGTGCAGATTGGCGCAGGTAGAGATGCTTGGTTTCACGGATCTCAAGATCGGTGGATCCCGAAATCGCGCTTCGCGCCTCAATCAGATCCGTGGGATCCAATTGCTTTGTGCAGTTTTCACATTGGTCACCGCGGGCTTTTTCATAGCCGCAATTCGGACAGGTGCCTTCAATGTACCGGTCCGGCAGGAAACGCCCGTCGGCGATTGAATAAACCTGCTTTTCGCTCACTTCGCGGATCAAACCGTTCTCGGCGAGTTTGCCCGCGAAATGCTGGGTCAGCGCATGGTTTTGCGGACTGGACGAGCGTCCGAAATGGTCGAATGACATTCCGAATCCTGCTGCGATACGCGCCTGAACCTCGTGCATTTCGGCGCAGTATTCGGCCACCGGTTTGCCTGCCTTCGCGGCGGCCAGTTCAGCGGGTGTGCCGTGTTCGTCCGTGGCGCACAGAAACAGGACCTCGTTGCCGCGCGCGCGCTGGTAGCGCGCGTAGAGGTCGGCGGGCAGTTGGCTGCCGACTAGGTTTCCCAGATGTTTGATCCCGTTGATGTAGGGGATCGCGGATGTGATGAGGTGACGGGTCGTCATGGCTGGCCTTTGGTTTGGTACAGGCTCACGCTTTAGCAGGCGCAGCGGGCGCTTGCCAGTGCGCTAGCGTAGTCAATCGGGCGGATTGCGGTCCCGTCCCCGGCCCGTGAGCCGCCCGATGATGAAGCTTGTGCGCAGCGCCGGTACATACCTCGTGCGGTGCGTCTTGGTCGGGCGGGCGCGAATTCGGGTAAGGCCGAAGATTACCAGTATGCCATGTCCTGCCGAAACCAGCATGAAAAGCGCGCCAGGCCCGTAGGCGTCGATCAGCACCGAGGCGATATAGGGTGCCCCGATCGCGCCAAGGGCAAAGTAGAACATCAGCGCGGCCGACAATTCCACCCGCTCGTCGCTGCTGGCAAAGTCGTGAGCATGCGCGGCGGCGATCGAGTAGATGGGAAAGGTCGTCAGCCCGAAAAACGCCGCAGAGAGCATGATCGAAGTCGTCCCCATGTCGGCGGTTGCGATCGTGACGCTGCAACTGACCATGGCGGCGGCCGAGAGCCAGATCAGCACCTTTCGGCGGTCGTATTTATCTGCAAGCCATCCCATAGGGACCTGCGCCACGGCCCCGCCCAGGACAAAGGCGGACAGGAACCAGGCGATCTGACCGGCGGTCAACCCGACTTCTTGGCCATAGATCGGACCCACCATGCGAAAAGATGCGCTCGACAATGCGGCGACAACCACGGCGGCGGTGGCCAGAGGCGAGCGTTCGATCGGCAAACGCGGGCGCAGTCGAGGCGAGGATGGCGTTTCGGGTTGTTCGACCTTTGTCAGCACGAGTGGCACGAGTGCGGCACAGCATACGATCGCCAGCAGATTGTAGGACACGTAGGATGCCGGTGCCAATACGCCCACGATCATCTGTGCGGCCAGCGATCCGGTCATGTCGACTACGCGGTAGACGCCCATGGTGCGGCCGCGTGTGGCGTTGGTGACCTTGGCCTGCATCCATGCCTCCACCACCGTGTAACACCCGGCTATGCACAGGCCCGACGCCACGCGCATCAGCGCCCAGGCATAGGGGTCGATCACCAGCATGTGCGACATCAGGCCAATGGAGCCAGCTGCGGTAAACGCGGCAAACGCACGGCTGTGGCCGACGCTGCCCAACAGGCGGGGCGCCCACCAGCAGCCAATGAAAAAGCCGAAGAAATGGGCGGAACCGAGCATCCCGATCTCCTGGCGCGTAAACCCCAGCACCGTCCCCGAAAGCACGTCGAGCGGACCCACACCGCCAGTGGATAGCTGAAGCAATATGACCGAGATGAACAGGGCCGCGAAGGATATCAACATGCGCATGACCCTTGCGGTGTGATCTATGGCGCAGGCGCGCTCAAGTCTGAAACCGACGCGGCGCAGCTATTTTTGCATAAACCCGGTTTGAAGACGCATTGTGACATCGATGCTTGCGGCGGCGCTGTGGGCGCATACTGTGGCATGGCGAAGTTTGAAGGACAGAACATATGAAGATGCGCAAGCTTGGAAAGACGTCGATCGAGGTATCTGCGTTATGTCTTGGGTCGATGACCTGGGGGACACAGAATACCATTGACGAAGGGCACGCGCAGATCGACGTGGCGCTAGATGCAGGTATCAATTTTATCGACACTGCCGAGATGTATCCGGTCAATCCCGTCAGCGCTGAAACTATAGGCCGGACCGAACGGATCATCGGGCTGTGGTTCGAACGTGACATGCGGCGCGAAGACGTTGTGCTGGCGACCAAACATTCAGGCGAGGGGCTGGCGGTTGTCCGCGACGGCGCACCGATATCTGCCCAGACGATACCCGAAGCGGTCGAAGGATCGCTGCGGCGTCTCAAGACCGATTACATCGACCTCTATCAATTCCACTGGCCGAACCGCGGCAGCTACATGTTCCGCAAAAACTGGACATTCGACCCGTCCGGGCAGATCAAGGCCAACACCGTCTCGCACATGGAAGACGTGATGGGGGCGTTGCAGGCAGAGGTCGAGCGCGGCACGATCCGTGCTTTCGGTCTCAGCAACGAAAGTGCTTGGGGATTGGGAAAATGGGCAGAGGTCGCAGAGCGCGTTGGTGGCCCGCCGCCTGTTTCCGTGCAGAATGAATATTCGCTGCTTTGCCGGATGGCCGACACCGACGTCGCGGAGGCTTGCGTCAATGAGGATATCGGCATGCTGGCTTTTTCGCCGCTTGGTGCCGGACTGCTGACGGGCAAATACCAGAATAACGCGGTGCCTCCAGGATCGCGCCTGTCGTTGAACCCTGATCTTGGGGGGCGCATGACGCCGCGCGCTGTCGCGGCGGTGGCGGTGTATCTTGGGATTGCCGAAAAGCATGGCCTTGATCCGGTGCATATGGCTCTTGCCTGGGCGCGCGAACGCCCGTTCATGACATCCGTGATCTTTGGTGCCACCACGCCGGAACAGCTTGATCTGGCGTTGGGCGCGGCTGATCTGGTTCTGGACAAATCCGTGATTGAGGACATCGACGAGGCCAACAGGTCGCATCCGATGCCATATTGAGCAGCGCCGAGGTGATTTTTGCCGGGCCGGATCGCTGCGGTTCGTTTTCGGGATAGCCATCGCCCGCAAGCTGTAACAATGTGCCCCCGAAAAAGAGGGAGAGACATATGCCGCTGGCCATGAACAAAGAGGTCTTTATCACTTGCGCCGTGACCGGTTCGGGGGGCACCCAGGACCGCAGTCACCACGTTCCACGCTCACCTGCGCAGATCGCCGACAGCGCGATTGCAGCGGCCAAGGCGGGGGCGGCGATTGTGCATTGTCATGTCCGCGACCCCGAAACCGGCAAGCCGAGCCGCGATCTGGGTCTTTATCGCGAGGTTACCGACCGAATCCGCGAATCGCAGACCGACGTCGTGTTGAACCTGACAGCTGGGATGGGCGGGGACATCATCTTTGGTCCCACCGAAAACCCCATGCCGCCGATTGACGGGACCGACATGATCGGTGCCGCTGAACGGGTGGAACATATCGCGCAATGTCTGCCTGAAATCTGCACGCTGGATTGCGGCACGATGAATTTTGCCGAAGCGGATTATGTCATGACGAACACGCCTGGCATGCTGACCGCGATGGGCCGGATGATGACGCATCTGGGCGTCAAGCCCGAGATCGAGGCATTTGATACCGGCCATCTGTGGTATGCAAAACAGCTGGTTGCTGACGGTGTGCTGGAAAGCCCCGCGCTGGTGCAGCTATGCATGGGTGTGCCTTGGGGCGCGCCGGACGATCTGAATACCTTCATGGCGATGGTCAACAACGTGCCGGACGACTGGACGTTCTCGGCATTCGGCCTGGGGCGCAACGAGATGGCTTATGTCGCGGCAAGCGTGCTTGCCGGCGGCAATGTGCGTGTCGGGTTGGAGGACAACCTGTGGCTCGACAAGGGTGTGCTGGCCGAAAACTGGCAACTGGTCGAGCGGGCAGGGTCCATCATCGAGAACATGGGCGCGCGGGTCGTCGGACCTGCAGAAGTACGCGAAAAGCTGGGTCTGCAAAAACGGGCCCCAAAGGGGTGAAACGCCGCGCGATCGCTCTGGCTTTGGTTCTGGCGGGGTGTGCGCAGGATGTCCCGGCACCGCAGTCAGGCTTTCGGAATCAATCCGCGCCTATTGGCGGGACCACCCGCTTTGATCCGGCGCGGTTTGCCGGAGACTGGTATGTCGTCGCGGCGTTTGGTGACACGACCGCCCGAACCCAGCGGTTTGAATTTGATCCGGCCAGCGCCACGACGACAGGTCCGTCGGGCAGGCAATACCGCAGCGACCGTCCCGGAGTATTGACGCCTTTGAACACCGGTATAGGGGAAAGGCTGGTCATCATGTGGGTCGACGAAGGGTTTCGCACGGCGGCGGTTGGCCATCCGTCCGGCAGCCATGGCGTGATCCTCGACCGGAAGCCACGCGCGTCGGCGGACAGGCTGGCGGCGGCAAAAGATATTCTTGGCTGGTACGGCTGGGATTTGACACAACTGAAGGAAGTAACCCAATGACCCAAACTGCGGCAATTATCGGTGGCGGCGTGATCGGTGGCGGCTGGGCCGCACGATTTGCGCTGAATGGCTGGAACGTGCGGGTGTTTGACCCCGATCCGGCGGCAGAACGCAAGACAGCCGCAATGCTTGCCAACGCCCGACGGGCCTTGCCGGGGTTGACGGATGTCGCCCTGCCCACCGAGGGCGAGGTGACCCATTGCAGCACTGTTGCCGAAGCGGCCACCCATTGCGACCTGATCGTTGAGGCGGTGCCGGAACGATTGGACATCAAGCAAAAGGTCTATGCGGAAATCGAATCCGTGAACGAGACCGGGATCATCGCCTCGTCGACCTCTGGCATCATGCCGAGCGATCTGCAGGCGCAGATGGCGCATCCGGGCCGTCTGATTGTCGCGCATCCGTTCAACCCGGTTTATCTTCTTCCGCTGGTCGAGTTGGTGGCGGGTGATAAGACCGACCCACGGCATATTGAAAAGGCTAAGGAAATATACTCTTCGCTCGGCATGTACCCGCTGCATTGCCGGGTAGAGATCGAAGGTTTTCTGTCCGACCGCCTGCAAGAGGCGTTGTGGCGTGAGGCGCTATGGTTGCTCAAGGACGGGGTCGCCACCGCCGAAGAACTGGATGCCGCGATCGCCTATGGTCCCGGCTTGCGCTGGGCGCAGATGGGAACGATGCAGACCTTCCATCTGGCGGGCGGTGAAGGTGGCATGCGCGCAATGCTTGCGATGTTTGGTCCCTGCCTCAAATGGCCCTGGACCAAGTTGATGGATGTGCCGGAACTGACGGATGAATTCGTCGAAATGGTGGGCGACCAGTGCGACGTTCAATCTAACCCCCTGACGCCGCACGATCTGGAAAAGATCCGCGACGGCAATCTGGTGGGGATCATCCGCGCGCTGAAGGCCACCGATTGGGGTGCAGGACGGACCGCACGCCAACACGACCACTCGCTTGCCACAACGTCCGGGCTGGACGACCCTGCCGATGCCCGTGATCCGGCACAACCTGTGTTGACCGCGCGACGGACTGTCCCGCTCGACTGGACGGACTATAACGGGCACATGACCGAAGCGCGTTATCTGCACGCTTTTGCCGATGCGACCGACCGGTTCATGCAGATTATCGGCTGCGATGCCGAGTATATCCGCAATGGGGGCAGCTATTTCACAGCGGAGACGCATATCCGCCACGTTGATGAGGCATATGCGGGCGCTGTAATCGAAATCACAACGCAGGTCATCGCGGGGGCGGGCAAGAAGATGCATCTTTGGCATGAAATGCGCGAAGGGGACCGGCTTTTGGCAACGGGCGAACATTTTCTCTTGCACGTCAGCCTTGAGACGCGAAAACCCTCCGCCCCCGCGCCGCATATCGACGCAGCGCTGACCCGCTTTGCCGATGCCCATGCCGCGCTGGCGACGCCCGAAGGTGTCGGACGATGGATTGGCGCGCCGCGATGAAACGGATGTCGCACGCCGAACTCGTCAATCCCGAAGTCTGAGCCAATCAGCGGATCAGCTCGGCCAACTCTTCGAGATGGTCGGGCAGATCGCGCGCAGTCACGGTAGCTTCGCGGACCAAGGTATCGAAATCATTCGTGAAAATTTCGATCCTCTCAATATCGCGAAAGCTCATGTAATGGCCGCCGGTATAAATCACGGCGAGCAAAGGACCGAAGATCGTGACCGGAGCAGAGTAAAGCTTGCGGGCATCAAACAGCGATACCCGCAGGCGGGGATAGAGTTGCCGGGTGAGGCTGATGATCTGCTCGATCTGGGCGCGGCGGGTGGCGGCACCTAATCCTTCATAATAACCCTTACCGATGGCGAAGCTCTTGATTTCGAAGAGCGGCATCGCGATTTCGTAATCGGAGCGCGCGCCCCGCATCCAGTCGAGCCGGTCGCGTGACGCGTTCACTGCCTGCTGGATCGTTTTCCCCAGATGCGGACCGTATTCCCATTCCAGTACCGCATCGGTCTTCAGCATGTCGGGCAATCCGGCCGGTACGTGACGGATCTTGTAGCCGGCAGCTTCGCGATGCCATGCGAAAATCTGTTCATCCACCAGGGCGCGCGGAGCTTGAGACAAGGACAGGCTCGCCGAGAGGAGTTGCGTCGCAGTTTCCGGTCTGTCTGACAGCCCCAGCAGCCAATCTGCGGAAACCCCAAGAACGGACGCACATTGTCCGACGATATGAGCACCCGGCAGGCGCGTCCCGGCATCGGTGAGGATCTGAGAGAGCGTGGAGCGATCGGTGCCGATGGCGCGGGCAAGCGCGCTCTGGTTCAGGCCCGTGCTTTGCATGGCCTGAAGCATCCGCTTGCGAAATTGCTCGGCGCGCATGTGTTTGTCGATTTTTTTCAGCATATGTTCATAAATATCACAGATGCAGGGCAATGTTAACAACATTCGGAATGGGAGGCTGGCAGGGAACCGGCTACCACAAAACTGTTACAAACCAATAAGGACGTTATGACTACGCATTATACGCCCGATCTTCCCACAGGACCGATAGCCCCGCCCCCCGATCTGAAACGGGTCATTACAACTGTCGACTGGCCGACACTTGCACTATACGCAGGTTGTCTTGGGGTCTGGGGCGGCGCGTTGATGTTGCCGGCAGGTTGGAGCATCTTTGCTTTTGTCGGGCTGGTCCTGTCGCTCGCGCTGCACAGTTCATTATCCCACGAAATTCTGCACGGACACCCGTTCCGAAACCGGACCGCCAATGCACTCCTTGGGATTTTCCAACCCGGCTTGCTGGTGCCGTATCTGCGGTTCAAGCAATTGCATCTCGATCACCACCGCGACGAAAATCTGACCGACCCCTATGATGATCCCGAAAGCAATTTTCTGGACCCCGCAATCTGGGCGCGCAAATCTACGTGGATGCAGGCGTTGTTGGGGTTCAACAACACCTTGCTTGGCCGGATGCTGATCGGTCCGGCGCTTGGCATGGTTGCTTTTGTCCGGGGGGATCTTCGTTTGCTGAGGCAGGGCGACCTGCGCGTGGCACAGCATTGGCTTTTGCATCTGCCCGGAGCCGCCGTGACGCTATGGCTGGTCAGCCTCTCAGCGGTGCCTGTCTGGCTTTATCTGGCTGCCTGCTACGGTGCGATGGCGGTCCTGAAAATCAGGACCTTTCTGGAACACCGCGCGCATGCGGCATGTCAGGCGCGCACGGTCATCATCGAAGACCGCGGCATCCTCGCGTTTCTGTTTCTGAACAACAACTTGCACGCGGTTCATCACCAGCACCCCGGGGTTTCTTGGTATGACCTGCCAAACCTCTACCGCAGCCGGCGCGACGGATTTCACGCGCGCAACGAAAGCTATGTCTATCGCTCTTATGCCGAGGTCTTCCGCCGCTATTTCCTGTGCTGCAAGGATCCTGTGGCACATCCGCTCTGGCGTCGCCGCTGAGACTGGGCCACTAACGGGAAATGGACATTCCCTTTCCCGAGCTCTGGATCGTCATAAGCGTCGCGGCGGCAGCGTTCCAGACCGTGCGGTTCATGCTGCAAAAGGTGTTGTCGACGGCGACGCTGTCCGCGGCCGGGGCCACCTTTTCCAGGTTCGTTTATTCCGCGCCGTTCATCCTCACCTTTCTGGCCTTCTATCTGGCAAGCTCCGGCAAGACGATGCCCGGATTTACCGCGGCCTTCTGGGCCTATGCGGTGGCGGGCGGTGCCGCGCAGATTCTGGCGACGGTTTGTGTCGTGTTGCTGTTCAAGCAACGCAATTTTGCCGTCGGCATCACTTTCAAAAAGACCGAAGTCATTCTGACTGCGCTGATGGGCTGGATTCTGCTGGGCGAGGGGGTCGCACCGTTGGGGTTGGTCGCGATCCTTCTGGGTGTGTTCGCGCTGCTTTTGCTGTCCGGCGGCCCCGGAACCAGTGGCTTGCGGTTGTCTGACCTGCGCAACCGCGCGGCTGGACTCGGCATTGCGTCGGGTGCGCTGTTTTCGATTTCGGCGGTTACCTATCGCGGTGCCTCGCTGTCTCTCGAAGGCGGTGAGGCAGCGTTGCGGGCCGGCGTGACGCTGGGCGCGGTTGTTTGCCTGCAGACGGCTATCATGGTGGTTTGGCTGGTTTTACGCGAGCCCGGCCAGATACGTGCGGTGTGGGGTGCGCGACGCGTCGCCGTCTGGATCGGGATGACCTCAATGGCCGGCTCGTACTGCTGGTTCTATGCGTTCACCTTGCAGAACGCGGCCTATGTCAAGGCGATCGGGCAGGTCGAGCTGATCCTGAGCATCGCGGCCTCCACCTTGTTCTTCCACGAAAAGATAACGAGGCGGGAACTTGCGGGGATCGCCGTTCTTCTGGCGTCGATCCTGATGCTGGTGCTTGTGATCTAGCTGTCCGGCATGGGGTGACCATAAAGCCGTTTGAACAGGCTTTGTTCATCGTTGTTCTTGAAATACGGCACCGAACCGGGCGGATTGCGATCATGGGCGCGGGCTTCGACTTCGGCCAGAACGACTTCGGTGATGAACGGCATGTCAAAGGACCGTGCCTTGGCAAGCGGCACCCATTGCAGATGAGACAGCTCATCCGTGGCTGCGGCGAAGTCGTCGGGATCGCTGGCGATGTCGTCCACGTCCACCAGGAAAAACCGCGCATCGAACCGGCGTGGTCTTCCAGGGGGTGTCAGCGCGCGAAAAACGAATTGCATCGGTGCCGCATGGGGCAGATGCCCCGTTGCGGCAAAGGTGGCCCAGTCTGGCGGCACGTCAGCGCCCCATTCGCCTGGCTGACCGAGGATCAAGCCGGTTTCCTCCCAAAGCTCGCGTACCGCCGCCACGCCCAACGCGTGGGCAAGCGTTGGATCCGCATCTTCGGCAAGACGCTGCGCGCAGGTTTCGGAAAGGGGCGAGGCCAGCGGAATATGCGCGTCCCCTGCGTCCACGGCACCGCCGGGGAATACGAACTTGTTCGGCATGAAAGCGGCTTTGGCACCGCGCTGGCCCATCAGGATCGACGGCTCCGCCATGCGGTTGCGCAATACGATTACGGTCGCCGCATTGCGGATTGCGGATTTATCTGGCTCCATACTTACCTTCTATCGGGCGTTCCCGAAGCCGCCCATTTCCTTGGCCCATTGAAAACCGATCAGGGCCCCTTTCAGTCGAGGCAGAAGGTAGAGCGACAATCCGACGGTGCCAACCGCAAAGATCGTGAAGAGCGTCAGCGGTTCGGGGCGCCAGGCCACAAAAACGATATGTAGCAGGGGTGCCATCAGGTGACCGACAAAAAGGATGGTCAGATATGCCGGTCCGTCGTCCGCACGATGATGAAACAGCTCTTGGCTGCAAACGGTGCAGGTGTCGTTGACCGAGAGATATCCGTGCAGCAGTGGGCCTGCGCCGCAATTGGGGCATTTGCGACGCCACCCGCGAAGCATTGCTTGTTTGCGTGAACGCTCATTGGTGTCGCTTATCATGGTCTGATGCATCTGCCGTCCTCTGGGTTGCGCTCTAGATGGGGCTAGCTTTGCAAAAAGCAAAGGTGACGAAATGTCCCAAGCGGAAAAACTTCATAAGATTGCGACGGAACGTCTTGCGGTAGCCGTATCAATTGGGACAGCGCCAGAAATGGCTGGCGCGTCAGGATCAAACATCGGAGTGATACCAATGATGAAAAAGATACTTTTGAGCGCGGCGGTCATCGCTGGCCTGGGCGCAACAGGCGGCATGGCTCGCGAAGCTGCGCATGATTTCTCGGAAATCGACGCGGACGGTGATGGGCAAGTGACGCGTGCAGAATTTGACGCCATGGCAAAGGCCCGATTTGCCGCAGCAGACAGTGATGGCGACGGATTCATCAGCCGCGAAGAAATGGCACAATCCGCAGAGTCCCGTCGGGCGGACCGGGTGGCGCGCATGCTGGAACGGCTAGATGCCGATGGTGACGGTATGCTGAATGCAGAGGAACTGATGGCGTGGGGCGGCAACCGTGGGACCTCCCGCGTTGGCCGGCACTTCAACCGGATGGATGCGAACGGCGATGACAAGATCGCCCCGAGCGAGATGGCAGGCAAACGGGATCCGGCTGCGATGTTCGCGCGGCTGGATAGCGATGGCAACGGAACCCTGAGCGAAGATGAGTTCAGCAAGGCCGGACACCGCAGTATGCGACACCGTCGCGGACATTGACTACCCTGACCCCCGCGGATGAATTTTGACGCGGGGGCGACGGCGACCGGAGCAGGTAGTGACACCAAACCACGACGATAGCGCGCTTCGCGACAGGGACGCGATCTTGCTCCGGCGCTATGCGGCAGGCGATCCCGCAGCCGCGCGTTTGCTGACCCGGTCGCTGGCACCGCGTGTCTACTCGCATGCAGCACGTGTGCTGGGCAATCCGGCGGAGGCTGAGGATGTCACGCAAGAGGCGATGATGAGGCTGTGGAAAATTGCGCCGAAGTGGGACGGCGCGCAAGCACAGGCGTCGACCTGGCTTTATCGGGTGACCGCGAATCTGTGTACCGACAAGCTGCGGGCGAGGCGCGACACGGACGCGGAAATACCGGACCTTCCCGATCCGGCACCGGGGCCGGAGGCGCGGATGCAGCGGGTGGCACGCGAGGATGCGTTGCAGGACGCGCTGGCGCAACTGCCTGCGCGTCAGCGCCAGGCGGTTGTCCTGCGCCACCTCGACGGTCTGGGAAATGCAGAGATCGCCGAGATTCTGGAGGTCGGCGTGGAGGCTGTAGAAAGCCTGATCGCACGTGGCAAGAAGGCGTTGGTTGCCGTTCTGGCCGGCAAGCGCGAAGAATTGGGGTTCGAAGATGACTGACCATGAAGATAACTCGCTCGATTTGCTTTTTGCCGCGGCAAGGGCAAACCCGCCCGTCCTGTCAGGCGACAGGATTGCCCTGCTAGAACAGCAGGCGCTTGACGCGCAGCCATTTGAACCGGTCTGGCGCAGGGCGGTTGCGGTCATTGGCGGCTTGCCGGGGCTGGGGGGACTGGTGGCGTCGGTTGTGCTTGGCTTGTGGATCGGTGTGGCGTCGCCCGATGTAATCGGGCTGCAGGTCGATGCGTTGCTGGGGGCGGATAGTGAACTTTTGCAATCAGTCGATTTCGGCTGGGAACAGGATGAGGGTTAAGTGATGTCCGAGACGAGAGTAAAACCACGCTGGATGCCTTATGTGCTGGGCGTGTCGCTGGCATTGAACTTGATGGTTATTGCGGCAGTTGCCAGTGCAGTCTGGGTTCGGGGCGGCCCTCAGGACAGAGTGCGGGGGGGAGGCTTTGCCACGCCTTACGTTATGGCGCTGGAGACCGAGGACCGTCGCGCCCTACGGCAGGATGCGATTCGTGCGCCCCGCGACCAAAGCGCGCGGCGTGCGGAATATGCGACCGTACTGGAGGCTTTGCGTGCCGAGCCGTTCGATCAGGCCTCTGTTGCACAGGTGTCGTCGGCGCAACAAGCGCGGGTTCTAGACCGGCAGAACATGCTGCGCGCTGCTTGGCTGGGCAGGATCGCTGCGATGGATGCCGCGCAGCGGGCGGCTTACGCGGATCGGCTGGAAGACATCATCGCCCGACCGCGCGACAAGTGGCGGCGCTAAGCTGCCGGGCGGCTCAATGTCACCTGATTGCGTCCGTGCGTTTTGGCCGCGTAGAGGGCCTTGTCCGCGCGGTCGATAAGGTCATCGGCTGTTTCGGGGCGCACGTCCTGACCCTGTGGTGCCAGCCCGCCTAGCGCGAGACCGATGCTGACCGTGACTTCGACAGGATTGACCGCACCCGGAATATCAAAGGGGCGCGATCCGATCTGGTGGCACAGTCTGGTCGCTGCGGCGCGGGCATCCGCGGGGCAGGTCGACGGCATGACGACGAGAAATTCCTCACCCCCAAGCCGCGCAATCATGTCAACGGAGCGCAGCCCCGCGCGCAACCGGCGCGCGGTCTCAACCAGGACCGCGTCGCCGGACGCATGGCCGTAGACGTCGTTGATCCGCTTGAAATGATCCATATCCGCCAGCATGACCGCAAAGGGTCTGTTGCCAAGAGCCGCCTGTTCGGTAATCCGCGCCAGATGCGGCATCGCGTAGCGCCGGTTGTGCAGGCCGGTCAGCGGATCGAAGACGGCGGCGCGCAATCCGGTACGCACGGTCTGGCGCAACTGGTCGCTCATCCGTTTGCGCTTTAGCAGAGCGGTCAGGCGCAGGCCAAGCTCCGCCGGATCGAAGCCGTCGCTCATGAGGTCATCCGCGCCCAGATCGAGCGCGTTGATCGACAGCGCGGAATCCGCCGCTGTCTGCACCACAAGAAGTCCCATGTGACGTGTTGCCGTGTTGGCGCGCAGGGCCGAAATCAGGCGAAGGGTTTCCAGCGCCGGGCCGGGAGCCTGGGGCAGCACCATGACGAAAGCATCAGGGGCTTGACCGTGCTGGAAGCTGCCCAGGGCGTCGCTAGGATGCGCTATGGTGAGTTTGCACGCAAATTCTCCACGCAGGCGGTGCATCCAATTGTGCGCAAGCGCATTGTCTGCGCAGACAAGCGTAACGCGCGCCGGTGTCACGTATGTCGACATCGGTTCGGCCAGCCCCAATGCGCGGCTGGTATCATCGCGCATCCGCCATTCCGCCAGTGCATTATGAGCCCGGATAAGGCTGCGCACGCGGCCGAGCAGCATCGCATCGTCGACGGGTTTGATCATCACGTCATGGGCACCTGCCGCAAGAATGCCATGGCGGGTTTGCGTGTCCACGCTGTTGCCAATGGCCAGGACGGGTGTGTGCTGTGCCTGACCCGATGCGGCCATCCCCGCACATAGACCTGCCGCATCGCCGTCCGGCAGCGTGAGCGCCGTGATGATTAGATCGGGGTGGTGATCGCGCGCGGCATCGTATGCTTCGGCAACCGTGGCGGCCTGCAGCACCTGATAATAAGCCGACGACAGTTTGACCTTCAGAACGATCCGGTTCGTTGCTATCGCATCGACAATCAGCACTTTACCCTGCACAAACTGTCCTTTCCCGTCACGCTTGTTTTCGAGTTCGACATTTGCGTGCGATTGGTTAACAAAGCGTTGAAGTTCATGGAGGACGGGCGAAACAGCATGGCTTATACGCAAGAATCCGCCGAGGTCCTTAGCTTGCAGGCTTTGGCATGGCTTGTCGGGCAGGAGGATCTGCTGCCTGCCTTTCTGGGCAGCACCGGCGCATCCGAATCTGATCTACGCGACCGCGCAGGCGATCCGGCATTTCTGGGCGGTGTTCTGGATTTCGTCATGATGGACGATGCCTGGGTCATGGCATTTTGCGATCATGTGGCCATCCCCTACGAACGCATATTGGAAGCGCGCCAAGCCTTGCCCGGCGGCGAGCAGGTGAATTGGACATGAGCCGTATCAAAGGATTGTTGTTCGACAAGGACGGTACGCTGTTCGACTTTGCCGCAACCTGGGAAGCCTGGGCAGAAGCGTTCCTGATGCGCGCCAGCGGTGGGGACAGCGCGCGCGCGGAGCGGGTCGGCAGGACTATCGGTTTCGATCTGAAAACATGCAAGTTTGACCGCGACAGCATTGTTATCGCGGGAACGCCCGCCGAAGTTGCGCACGCCTTGGCGCCGCATTTTTCGCACCTTTCGCGCACCGCGTTGCTGGATATGCTCAACGAAGAGGCCGCACTCGCGCCACAGCGCGAAGCCGTTCCTTTGGTGCCGTTATTGCAAGGGCTGCGGGGCCGTGGCCTCCTGCTTGGGGTGGCGACCAATGATGCCGAAGCACCCGCGCGCGCGCATCTCGAAGGTGCAGGTGTCACGGCGCTTTTCGACTTTATCGCAGGATTTGACAGCGGTTATGGCGGCAAGCCTGCGCCGGGACAGATGCTGGCTTTTGCCGCACAGTCCGGGCTTGAGCCGGGAAGGATCGCGATGATCGGTGACAGCACGCATGATCTGCATGCCGGGCGCGCGGCGGGGATGGTTACCGTTGCCGTGCTGACCGGGCCCGCAGCAGAGGAGGAGCTGGCACCGCATGCCGATTTCGTATTGCCCGACATCGGCCATTTGACGCACTGGCTCGATACGCAACACGCTTGATTCCGCGCGACTTGACAAAAACGACACCACCCGTCGCGAACAAGACGGCTGTCTTGGTGGGCATCGGGCCATCTGGGCCGGAAGTCAGGAGGGCATGGTCATGGCAGACGGATCCAAACGCAAAGGGCGCGGCGGCGGAAGAGTAGGTGCACAGACACGTCGGGGAAGTGCCGTGATAGAGCAGATGCCGTGGAACCCGCCCGTCAATATCGACCGACCTACAGAACCGCTTGGCCCCGAGGGTGTGGAGGCTATCCACGATGGTGCCATGCGTATTCTGGAGGAGATCGGTATTGAATTTCTGAACCATGAAGCTCTGGAAATACTTCGGACGGCGGGCTGTACCATCGAGGGTGAAAACGTTCGCATGGGCCGTGAGATGGTAATGGAATACATTGCCAAGGCACCATCCGAATTTACCCTGACCCCGCGCAACGCCGACCGCAAGATCACGATTGGCGGCAAGAACATGGTATTCGGCAACGTCTCCTCGCCGCCGAATTACTGGGACATGTCCTTGGGCAAGAAGGTGCCCGGTACTCGGGAAATGTGCCGTGATCTGTTGAAACTGACACAGTATTTCAACTGCATCCATTTCGCTGGGGGGTATCCTGTCGAACCTGTGGACGTCCACGCATCTGTCCGGCATCTCGATGTGCTTTATGACAAGCTGACGCTGACGGACAAGGTGATGCACGCCTATTCCCTGGGAAAGGAACGCGTGGAAGACGTGATGGAGATGGTCCGCATCTCCGGTGGCTGGACCCATGAAGAATTCGAAGCCACGCCGAGAATGTATACAAACATCAACTCTACCTCTCCGCTGAAACACGATATTCCCATGCTTGACGGCTGGATGCGCATGGCCCGGCGCAACCAGGGGCTGGTGGTGACACCCTTCACGCTGGCCGGGGCGATGGCACCGGTGACGATGGCCGGGGCTGTCGCGCAATCGCTGGCCGAAGCGCTGTGCGCTGTGGTTCTGGCACAGATCATCCGGCCCGGGGCTTCGGTCGCCGTTGGTACGTTCACCTCGAATGTGGATATGAAATCCGGCGCGCCTGCGTTCGGCACGCCAGAGTATATGCGCGCGACGCAGATGACCGGGCAGCTATGCCGCTTTTACGGTCTGCCAATGCGATCGTCGGGTGTGTGTGCCGCCAACGTACCCGACGGACAGGCGATGTGGGAGACGTCCAATTCGCTGTGGGCCGCCGTGCAATCGGGAACCAATATGGTCTATCACGCGGCGGGCTGGCTCGAAGGCGGTCTGATCGCGAGCCCAGAAAAATTCATCATGGATTGTGAGGTCTTGCAGCAAATCCAGCGTTACATGGACCCGGTGATCTGCGCCACCGGACCGGATGAAATTGCGCTGGATGCCATCAAGTCGGTCGGCAATGCGGGCCATTTCTTTGGTATCCAGCACACGCAGGACCGCTATACCACCGCCTTCTATCAGCCGTTCTTGAGCGACTGGCGCAATTATGAAGGCTGGGAAGTCGCGGGGGGTATCTGGACGCAGGAGCGGGCGCATCACATGTTCAAGGAAATCGTCAGCAGCTTTGAAGCCCCCGCGATGGACGCAGGAATCCGGCAGGAGCTGGAAGAATTCGTCGAACGGCGCAAACGCGAAGGCGGTGCCCCGACGGATTTCTGAGTCAACAAAAAGCCTAAAATTGGGGATGTTTGCAACTTATTAAGCGTCCTTGTGCATGGTTGACCTCAACAAGGTATTGAGGTGGCCATGCACGGATTGATTAACCGCAGCATCCAGAATTACGTCTGTGACAGTTACGGCGTCGAGAGCTGGCAGCGTGCTGTCGCACTCGCCGATCTGCCGGAAACGGATTTCGAGGCCATGCTGAGCTATGAGGACAACGTCACACCGCTCATCCTTGACGCCGTGGGGGCCGCGTTGCGGCGTCCGCGCGACGAACTGATGGAAGACATCGGCACCTATCTGGTATCGCACCCGAATACCGAGGCCGTGCGCAGGTTGCTGCGTTTCGGCGGTGTGAATTTTGCGGATTTCCTGCACTCGCTTGACGATCTGCCCGCGCGGGCGCGGCTGGCCGTTTCGGACCTGCATCTTCCGGCGATAGAACTGATGGAGCATTCGGACGGCCGTTTCAGCCTTCTGTGCGACAGCCCCGTTGCCGGCTATGGTAATCTTCTGATGGGGGCTTTGCGGGTGATGGCCGATGATTATGGCGCACTTGCGCTTCTGGATCACGCCAGCGATGGCTGCGGTCGCGAAACCGTATCGATAACGCTGGTCGAACCGGAATATACCGAAGGGCGGGTTTTTGACCTTGGGGCACGCACGGGATGACCAGCCTTACGGAACCTGCAGTGCTGGACGTTCTGTGCCCGATGCATCTGACGCTGAACGCCAGTGGTCACATCACCCACGCGGGGCCGACGGTTGCAAAGCTGTTTCGATTTCGGAACATCGTCGGCGAACGCTTTCTCGAGGTTTTCGCTGTCAAACGGCCAAAATCGGTGACTTCAATCGCCGACCTGCGACGCGCGTCACAGGTCAAACTGCATCTGGAGACGCGCAATTCCCACCGCACGGAACTCAAGGGCGAAATGGTCCCGATACCGGATACGGATGGCGCGATCATCATCAACCTGTCCTTCGGCATTTCGATAATCGAAAGCGTGCGTGATTACCGTCTGACGAATTGTGATTTCGCGGCCACTGATCTGGCGATCGAGATGCTGTATCTGGTTGAGGCGAAATCGGCGGCGATGGAGGCGTCGCGCAAGCTGAACCAACGCTTGCAGGGGGCCAAGGTTGCCGCAGAAGAGCAGGCGTTCACCGACACGTTGACCGGGCTCAAGAACCGCCGCGCGATGGATCATGTGCTTGGCCGCTTGATCCGCAGCGGGACATCTTTTGCCGTAATGCATATCGATCTCGACTTTTTCAAAGCGGTCAATGACACGCTTGGCCATGCGGCGGGGGATCACGTTCTTCAGGTCGTTGCCGAAGCGATGGTCGAAGAGACCCGCAATACCGATACGGTTGCACGCGTTGGGGGCGATGAATTCACAGTCGTTTTGCCTGAAGTCGAGTCTGACGAAATTCTGCGGCGTGTGGGTGCGCGTATCATCGAGCGGTTGGAGGTTCCGATTCCCTTCAACGGTGAAGAATGCCGTATCTCGGCCAGCATTGGTACCGTCCGGGTTCGCGAAGGGCATTCAGTGACGATGCAGACCGTGCTGGAAGAGGCGGATATCGCGCTTTATGCGTCCAAGCGGGCAGGGCGTGCCTGCCATACGTTCTTTTCCCCTGAACTGCGGCCCTCTGGTCAGGCTGACTTGCCAATGGACGCGCGCGCAAACAGGGACTGAAACCTGTCATTTCCGTCGTGATTTCCGCATTCTGACATGGAAATTCAACTTCAGATTCTGGCACCTCCTGTCAGAGATGTAGACCGGCGGAGCACGCTGGATTATGACGCTTTGTGAAGGAGCGTCGGATGACCGTGAAAAATCTGCTGACACGCGTGCAGAGCAAGATCGTCGACCTGCGTAAACGGCGGCGTTTTGCTGCATCCTTGCGCCACCTTCATGGTCCGACGGAATTGGATGCCGGTCCGTCGGAGGTCATCCTGATCGCGCTGGTGCGTAATGGCAGTTATTACCTAGACGCCTTCTTCGATTATTATCGCGGTCTGGGCGTTGATCATTTTGTTTTCTTTGACAACGGATCCACCGACGACACGATCGACAGAATCAGGGCGGAGCGGGGTACGATCATCGACCAGTCGCTTTTGCCGCTTGCGCAATTTGAAAGCTGCATGCGCGAATACTCCGCGCAAACCTACGGCAAGAACCGGTGGTGTCTTTACGTGGACATGGATGAAGTTCTTGATTTCGAGGGGGCCGCCCGGATCGGGATCGACGGGTTGGTGAGGTATCTCGAAAGGGGCGGCTATTCCGCCATGGTGTGCCAGATGCTTGAGATGTTTCCCAAGGCACCGTTAAGCGATGTCGCGGATATGCCGTTCAAAGAGGCGCTGGACCGTTTCCGCTATTACGACCTCAGTAAGGTTGAGCGGTGTAGCTATCACGCACAAGAGATAGAATTTGCAGCGCTCATGTCCTCCAATACGCTGGGGAGCGAAGAGATTGCATTTTATTTTGGCGGTGTGCGGGGCAAGGTTTTCGGCGAGAACTGTTGCTTGACCAAACATCCGTTGTTTTTCAACGGCCCCGATGTACGGCCCGGCATTCATCCCCATGTCTCGATGGGCCTGCATTGCGCTGATGTGACCGGCGTTCTGAAGCATTACAAATTCACCAACGACACGATCACGCGCGATACGCAAAGCCATAGCAAGCGCGATCTGCGGCATGGGGAGGATGCCGCACGTCTTGCCATCCTTGGTCAAAAGCCGGGCGTGACGCTGTATTCCGGCGATGCGCAGCGCTGGGACGGGATCGATCCGCTTTACGAGCAGGGTTTTCTCGTCAGATCCGACGCATTCACCCGCTTTGTCGAGGGGCGGGAGGCTTGAGCATCGCCGCTGTCGTCATCGGTCGCAACGAAGGAGCCCGTTTGATCGCCTGTCTCGATGGGCTTCGGGGTGTCGCCTCTCCGGTCATTTATGTGGACAGCGGGTCAACGGATGGCTCTGTCGCGGCGGCAAGAGCGCGAGGTGCAGATGTCGTCACACTCGATCTGACGCGACCTTTTACTGCGGCGCGGGCGCGCAACGCGGGGATCGCCGCGTTGCCGGTGGAAACCGAAATGGTGCAGTTTCTGGATGGCGACTGTCAGATGCGGCCGGACTGGATCGTTACCGCACGCAGGTTTCTTGATGCTCATAAAGAGGTTGCCGTTGTGTGTGGTCGCCGGAGAGAGCAGCACCCGGAGGCGTCGGTGTTCAACCGCTTGATCGACAGCGAATGGGACACCCCGGTCGGTGAGACGAAGGCCTGCGGGGGGGATGCGTTGATGCGACTGGCACCGCTTCGCGAGGTCGGAGGATACCGCGAGGATCTGATCGCGGGAGAGGAGCCGGAATTGTGCGTAAGATTGCGCCATGCCGGCTGGAAGGTCTGGCGGCTGGACGCCGATATGACGCTGCATGACGCCAAGATATTACGGTTCTCGCAATGGTGGAAACGGATGAAGCGCGCAGGCTACGCATTCGCAGCGGG
Organism: Sulfitobacter sp.; assembly: GCA_024637305.1. GTDB lineage: Bacteria > Pseudomonadota > Alphaproteobacteria > Rhodobacterales > Rhodobacteraceae > Sulfitobacter. The sequence continues at coordinate 27,553 of JAGXFI010000178.1, read as the reverse complement.
CGCACGATTGCACGGCGCTCCGCCAGAGCGACATTGGGTCAACGAAACGCGCCGCGCGGTTTTCTGGGGGTTGGCGCTGCCTGCGGCGATCCTCGCGGGGTTCTTGGTTTGGTGGCCGCTTGGCCTGGGCTTGACGCTGATCTACCCGCTTCAGGTGCTACGCCTTGCGCGGCGCGGCGGGCTGGTCTGGGCCGGTTTTACGGTGCTGGGCAAGGTGCCGGAAGGTATGGGTGTGCTAAGCTTTTACTGGCGCGAAATGCGGGGCGGGCAGGCCCGCATTATCGAATACAAGTGATCAACTGCCTCGCGGGCGACTTTCCCAAGCAAACCGGGTCAGACGCGGCAGGACGGCAAAGCACTTGGCGTAGCGTGGCACCATGCGTTTTGGATCCTGCGCCGCGCGCCACAGCCATTCGAGCGCAAGCTTGCGCATGAGAAGCGGTGCACGGACCTGTATGCCAGCGAGAAAATCCAGACCTGCACCGGTTGACGCAAAGCCGACGCCGGGGCAACGATCGATCGCGAAGGCCGCGAACTCTTCCTGCTTTGGCGCGCCGAGTGCCACGATGCACAGCCGCGCGCCGCTGTCATGCAACATGTCGCAGATCGCCACGGCACCCGCGCCGGTCGGGTCGAACCCATAGGGAGGCGAATGCTGCAGGACGATCTCCAGGCCCGGCACATCGCTGTTGAGAACATGCGCAGCGCCTGCCAGCGCCTCTTCGCTACTGCCGACCAGCGCGACTTTCACGCCGCGTTCCGCCGCGACCGCGCAAAGTGGGATGATGAGATCGGAGCCCGGCATCAAATCCACCGGCTGCTGGGCCAATCGTGAAAGCCATACGACCGGCCGGCCATCGGCGACGACCATATCATGTCTGGCGTAGGCTTCGGCAAATCTTCTGTCGATGGGCAGGCGCGTGAGATGGTCCAGATTCAATGTCGCCAGCGCGAATCCTTCACCGCGTGCGAATTTGTCGCGCACGGCACGAAACAATGCCGGACGGCTCGGCATATTGATCTCGACTGAATGACAAGGGCTGACGAATTTCATTCGGAGTCCACAATGGGAATACGCAGATGCGCCCACCGGTATTCTGGCGGACACCAGTTTTTCCCTTTTAATTTTAAATACATATGAAAGAAATTCGGTCCAGTGCGCGATCTGTTCGAACAAACTAGCGTGATGACTTGGTCGTGCCTAGGGTGTAATTAAACGCATCCACGCAGCAGCGTATCATCAGGAGCAAAATGCCCAACGCCATTGCATATGTGATGCTGGCAATCTGGCCGGTGGTCTGCCTTGTGCTGTTTCGCAGGCTTCCGCTGGAGCGCGCGCTGATCTGGTCGCTGTTGGCGGGCTATCTTTTTTTGCCCCCGCTGGCGGAGGTCAACCTGCCGCTGGTCCCGGCAATGGACAAAGTCTCGATCCCCAATGTGAGCGTGCTGCTGATCCTCCTGTTCGGGATGCAGCAGAAGGTCAGGCTATTGCCGGAGGGCCGTTTGGCCAAGGGGCTGGTGGCGGTATACATACTCTGCGCCATCCCGACTGTAATGACGAATAGCGAACCGATCCTTTTCAACGTGCTGGAGGGCTCTGACCCGATCCTGTTCGTGACGGATTTTCTGCCCGGCCAATCAATTCGCGATATCGGATCAGTCTTGATCGGGCAGATCCTGACACTGGTCCCGTTTTTGCTGGCGCGGCAATTTCTGTCGTCGGAAAATGCGTTGCGCGAAATGCTGCTGGCATTGATGGTCGGCGCATTGATCTATTCGGTGCCTTCGCTGATCGAGATCCGTCTCAGCCCGCAAATTAACATCTGGGTATACGGGTTTTTCCAGCATAGTTTTGAGCAGACAATGCGTGGCGGTGGCTTTCGTCCGATTGTTTTCCTTCCGCACAGCCTTTGGCTGGCATTGTTTGTCTGTACCGCCCTGATCGCGGCGGTCGCGCTGTTCAGAACTGCGGAGGGGCCAAAGCGGGTCAAGGCGTTTGCCATCTGTGTTTATCTCTTCGTCTTGTTGTTGCTGTGCAAAAGCGCAGCCTCGATTGCGTATGGTCTTCTTTTGGTTCCCGTTGTGCTGCTGGTGCCGGCGCGGATTCAGGTGAGGTTGGCGGCGGTCCTTGCCATTGTCGCGCTGACCTATCCCATGGTGCGTAACTTCAACCTGATACCGCTCGATACAGTCGTCGAAAGGGCCGCTGAGATCAGCGGGCCGGATCGGGCGCATTCACTGAATTTCCGTTTCGTAAATGAACAGCAATTGCTGGCGCGTGCCGCCGAGAAGCCGCTGTTCGGCTGGGGCGGATGGGGCCGCAACCTGATCCGGCATCCGGAAACCGGCGAAATCCTCAGCATCCCCGACGGTCGGTGGATCATCGTTTTCGGCACCTTCGGCTGGGTGGGCTATCTGGCTGAATTCGGTCTGCTTGCGCTGCCGCTTTTGTTGATGGGGAAATATGTTGCCCGGCGGGGCCGAGACGCCAAACTTTCCCCCTATATCGGTCCGCTAACCCTGATACTGGGCGCAACAATGATGGATATGCTGCTCAATGCAACGCTGACGCCGATCACGTGGCTCATCGCGGGCGCGGTGTTGGGCCATGTCGAGAAACTGGACCCTCGCAAAGTCCGGAAATGGCGCAATCGGCTGCACACATCTCCGGTGATGAGCGGTAGGTCCGCGACATCTGGCCGCACAACGTTCTGAGCGTGATTCCCATATGATCGTCTTTGAATGTGACATGATTGTTTCCGAGATTGCGTCAAACGCGACATGCTAATTCCCTTTGTCGTTGATTGTCGCTTGTTTAACCTAACCGCATTTTACGGAATCTCATTTGATAACAATGGTCTGATGGGCGAACCCCAAGGGGTCTCCAACTTTGATATGTTGAAGAAGAGATTGATTGGGTATTGTTCAGTAAGGGGCTCATGTCCGCTCTGGTCCGGGGCTGGCTTTGGGATAAGTAAAAACGATGGTTCAAGGTTACGATCTTCCTGTTTCGGATGACGATATTGCCGTGGTTGGCATGTCCGTCTGTGTTCCCGGCGCGCAATCTGTTGATGCGTATTGGCAGAACCTTCGTGACGGTGTGGAATCTATCCGGCGTCTGGACGAGGCCGCGTTATTGGCCGCCGGTGAAACGCCAGCGCGGTTGCGGCGCAAGAATTACGTGCCCGCCGCCGCTGTTCTGGATGATTTCGACACATTTGACGCGGATTTTTTCGGCTTTTCGCCTAAGGATGCCGCGATCCTCGATCCCCAGCATCGCAAGTTTCTCGAAGTCGCCTGGGAGGCGATGGAGCAGGCAGGCCATCCACCGCAGACGATTGCCGGTCCCATTGGCGTCTATGCCGGTTGCGGGATGGGCAGCTATTTTTACTTCAATATCTGTTCCAATCCCGACCTCGTGGACGATGTGGGCATGTTCCTGCTGCGCCATACCGGCAATGACAAGGATTTCCTGAGCACGCGTGTCAGCCATGTTTTCGATCTCAAGGGACCGTCGATCAATCTGCAGACGGCCTGTTCGACATCGCTGGTGGCCATTCATTACGCCTGTCAGGCTCTGCGCGCAGGTGAGGTGGACATGGCACTGGCCGGCGGGGTCACTATCGAGTTGCCGCAAGGGCGGGGCTATGAATTCAAGGAAAACGAGATCCTGTCGCCGGACGGGCATTGTCACGCCTTCGATCACCGCGCCCAGGGAACCGTTTTCGGCTCGGGCGCGGGTGCCGTGGCGTTGCGCAGGCTCAAGGATGCAGTGGCGGACGGCGATCACATCTGGGCGATCATCAAGGGATCGGCTGTCAACAATGACGGGGCTGCCAAGGCGGGGTATCTTGCGCCGTCTGTCGATGGACAGTCCGCCGCGATCATCAAGGCGCTGGACGACGCAGGCGTTGCAGCCCAAAGCATCGGCATGATCGAATGCCACGGTACCGGCACCTATCTGGGGGATCCGATCGAGGTCGCGGCGCTGACAGAAGCCTACCGCAAGACCACGGACGCAACCGGTTTTTGCCGCATCGGCTCGGTCAAGACCAATATCGGCCATCTGGATACGGCTGCGGGTGTGGCGGGTTTCGTCAAGGCGGCATTGTCGCTGCACCATGAAGCCATGCCGCCGTCACTGGGCTATGAGGCTCCCAACCCTGCGATTGCATTCGACGGCAGCCCGTTTTGCGTCAACGACAGCCTGACGCCTTGGCCCCGCAGCGGGACGCCGCGTCGCGCCGCAATCAACGCGCTGGGCGTCGGCGGCACCAATGCCCACATGATCCTGCAAGAGGCACCCGTGCGCGCCCCGTCGGAAGTTTCGGATTTTCCGTTTCACGCGCTATGCCTGTCAGCACGCAGTCGTACGGCACTCGATGCCAACACGTCCGCTCTTGCGGACCATCTGCGCGCGCATCCCGAACAGGATCTGGCGGATGTGGCATTCACCCTCAAGAACGGTAGGCGCGGTTTTGAAAAGCGCCGCGTCGTGGTTGCCGAAACCCACCAAGAGGCCGCTACCCTGCTGGAAGCGGCAGACACGCGCCGCGTATTTACCCATGACTGGCTGGGGGATGATCCGGACGTTGTTTTCATGTTTCCCGGTGGCGGTGCGCAGTATCCCGGCATGGCGCGCGACCTCTACGAGACAGAGCCGGCTTTTGCCGACTTCATGGATCGCGGACTTGCGCATCTGCAGGCACAGCTGGATTATGACATCCGCGCCCTCTGGCTGCCGGAAGGCGACGAAGAACCGGTGGCGGAACAGCTCAAGAAACCATCGGTACAACTGCCACTGATCGCAATCGTGGAATATGCGCTGGCGCAGCTCTGGATCAGCTGGGGCGTCAAGCCTGCGGCGATGGTCGGTCATTCGATGGGCGAAAATGTCGCGGCCTGTCTTGCAGGTGTCATGACGTTCGAAAACCTGATCGACCTCGTCCTGCTGCGCGGGCGGCTGTTCGACAGCGTGACCCCCGGCGGAATGATCAGTGTTTCGCTTGGTCTGGACGCCTTGAAAAGCTACCTCGGTGATGACCTCGATATCGCCAGCGTGAACGGTCCTGCATTGACGGCGGTTTCCGGCCCGGATGCAGCATTGGCGAAGGTGCAGGCGCAACTGACAGCGGACGAGGTCGATTGGCAGCGTATAGCCATCGACATCGCCGCTCATTCCCGCATGCTCGAACCCATTCTCGCCGACTATCGCGACTTCCTTGCGGGGCTGGACCTGCAAGCGCCAAAGATGGCGTTCCTGTCGAACCGCACGGGCCAGCGGATCACCGACGCGCAAGCGACGGACCCTGATTACTGGGTGGAACAGCTGCGTCATACGGTGCGGTTCGCAGATTGCATCGAGACGCTTGCCGCGCAATCCAGGCAGGTGTTTCTCGAAGTCGGACCGGGCAAGGCGCTGTCTTCGCTCGCGCAGATGTGCCCGCAAGTAGCGGCGGGTCAGGTTCTGTCATCTTTGCGGCACCCCGATCAGGAAATCGCGGATGACGCTTATTTCATAGGGGTGATCGCTCGACTTTGGGCCTGCGGTGTAGAGGCCGACTGGGACCAGATCTGGGGCGAGGCCCGGCGCAACCGCGTGGTGCTGCCGACCTATCAGTTCCAGCGCAGTAGCTACTTCATCAATCCGGGGCAGGCGGCAACACCTGATGAACCAGATCTGGTGCGCGAATATGATATGTCCCGTTGGGGGGCAGTGCCCAAATGGGTACCGCAATATGCCGAAGTGGCAGAAAATATCGACGACGCCTTGTCCGAAGCGCAAGGAACGCAATGGTTAATCTTTGCGGATGAGGACGGTATCGCGGACGGCGTCGTCGCACGTCTGCGCAGCGCCGGCCACGAGGTCAGCACAGTGTGCGCCGGTGACGGTTTTGCCGATCTGGGAGACGGGGCCTATATGCTGGCCCCCGAACAGGGGCGCGAAGGTTATGACGCCCTGATTGCCGCGCTTGTCGCCGCAAACCGGATGCCGGACAGGATCGGGCATTTTTGGCTGTTGACGCATTCGGTGCATCACCGGCCCGGCAGCAGCTTTTTCGACCGCAATCTTGAACAAGGGTTCTACAGCCTCTTGTGGCTGGGTCAGGCGATTGGCGGTGCAGGCCAGGACGCGCCCTTGCATCTGTGTGCATTCACGAACGGAGCTGCGCAAGTCCGGGACGAGGCGCTTTCGCATCCCGAAAAGGCAATGATCAGCGGGCCGGCCGGGGTCTTGCCGCGTGAGATTGCCGGGCTGACAATCGCGACCGTCGATGTCGAACTGCCGGAGGCTTTGCCGAGGCGTAAGCTCTGGGGCAAGCCTGAGGCTACTGGCAACGATCTGGCGGACCGCTTGCTTGAAGACCTGCTTGCCCAGCCGGCAAATGCGGTTGCCGCCCTGCGCGGGCCGCGCCGGTTGGTTCGCGGCTTTGCGCCGCTGCGGTTGGATGCCGCGACCGATCCGGTCTTCAAGGATGGCGGCACCTACCTCATCACTGGCGGTTTCGGTGGCATTGGTCAGACGATCGCAGCGCGGTTGCTGGCGGATCATGGCGCGCATGTCGTGCTGCTTAGCCGGACGGCGTTGCCGCCGCGCGACAGGTGGGCCGATGCAGGGCTGCCGCCCGCGACACGCAAACGGATCGGTACGGTCCAGCGGTTGGAAAAGCTTGGTGGGTCCGTCACGGTCGAGGTCGCAGATGTGGTCAACGTGGCACAGATGCGCGGCGTAGCGGAACGGCTGCGCGCGCAGGGGGGCGCAAATGGGGTCATTCACGCCGCAGGGATATTGAATGATGCACCCGCCCTGGCCAAGACGCAGGCCGATGTCGACGCCGTCCTTGGTCCAAAGGTGCAGGGGCTGCGCGTGTTGGACGGGATCTTCGAGGATGGTGAGTTGGACCTGATGGTCCTCTTCGCTTCGACCAGCACGGCCACCCGTTCGGCGGGGCAGGTAGATTATGTCGCCGCAAACGATTTTCTGAATGCCTATGCCGCAGCCCACCGGCAATCCGCCACGCAGGTGGTTGCGGTCAATTGGGGTGTTTGGGCCGATATCGGCATGGCGGCAGAGGCAATCGCGCAGGGGCAGGATGACGGAGCCGGGCGCGCGCTTGATCTGCCCTTGCTGGAGACAGCGACGAACGACAGGCAATTTTGCGGCGCACTGAATACGGCACGCGACTGGGTGCTGGATCAGCACCGGTTGGCGGATGGCCGTGCCGTGATGCCCGGCACCGGTATGTTGGAAGCGTTTGCGGAGACGGCGCGCGCAAGTGGTTTGGACAGCTTTGCGCTGCGCGATGTCTATTTCCTGCGTCCTTTCGAGGCCGCGGACAACGCGGACCGTCGCATGAGGATCGAATTGACCGATGACGACAATGGTTTCACGGCTGAATTGAGCAGTGATTGTCTGGTCGAAGGACGGCAGGCTTGGCAAATGCACGCGCAGGCCCGGCTTGTACGCGTCGAGGCCGTCGCAAGCCCGCTCGATATCGCTGACATCGCGGCGCGCTGCGCGAGGGCTGATGCGGCAACCGACAAGTACCTGCGGTCGCCACAAGAAGCACACTTGCGGTTCGGACCGCAGTGGCATGTACTGAAATCACGCGCCATGGGGGATGGCGAAGGAATTGCCGTGTTGGATCTGGGGTCCGCGCCTGACAATGGCCTGATCCTGCATCCCGGCCTTATGGATATGGCAACCGGCTGGGGCATCGGGCTGGCACCGAATTATGATGCGGCCGATCTTTGGGTGCCGATGTCCTACGGCGAAGTCATCGTCTACGGGCCTTTGCGTCAAAATCTTATCAGTTGGATGCGGGTCTGCGATGCCTCGGGCGACACCGTGCGCTTTGATGTGACGATCTGCGCACCGGATGGCGAGGTTCTGGTCGAGGTGCGCGGTTTCAACATGGCGCGGCTGGTCGGTGGATTTGCCGCGCAGTCCCGTAAGCTGACGGCGCAGGATGTCCGGTTCGATAGGGTCGATGATACCCAAAATCGCACCCTGACCGCGGCCGAAAACCGCCTCGCTTACGCCGTGAGTCAGGGGATCACCGCCGCTGACGGGCCTGAAGCATTGCGGCGTGCGCTGGCTGCGGGCCGGTCTCAGATCTATGTCAGCGCGCTGCCCCTGAATGGACTGATCACGCAGGCGGACACGCCGCCGCCACAGGTCACAGCCCAGCAAAGTTTTGACAGGCCGGATCTTGATGGCAGCTACGTCGCACCGGAAGGGGCAGTCGAAGAGAAACTTGCCGAGATCTGGTCGTCTTTACTGGGCGTGACACCTGTCGGGGCGCAAGATAGTTTTTTCGATCTGGGGGGGCATTCGCTGATCGCTGTACGGTTGTTCGCGACAGTAAAGCGGACTTTCGGCGTCGAATTTCCCATCTCGATCCTGTTCGAGGCCCCGACGATCGCGCAGTGCGCCGCGCTGATTACCGCGCAGGTCGGCGATACGACGTCGGAACAGGCGGTTCCCGCGGCACCTTCGACCAGCTTCGTGCATCTGGTACCGCTCAATGGCCTGCGGAACGGCGCTGCGCCGCTTTTCGTAGTGGCCGGCATGTTCGGAAATGTGCTTAATCTGCGGCATCTTGCGCTGCAATTCAGTAATGAGCGGCCGGTTTACGGACTTCAGGCGCGCGGCCTTGTCGGGGACGATGCACCACATGAAACCGTCGAGGACGCAGCCGCCGATTACATTTCGGAATTGCGGCAGATACAGCCCGAAGGACCCTATCTGCTGTCCGGCTTTTCGGGTGGCGGGATCATGGCCTACGAGATGGCGCAGCAATTGCGCGGCATGGGGCAGGAGGTCGGCGTTCTTGCCTTGCTCGACACGCCGCTGCCGGTTCGTCCGGCGCTGAGCGCTTCCGACAAGGCGCTGATCAAGCTGGCGGAACTGCGCGCCAAGGGGCCACGCTTTTTGCTGGAGTGGGTGCGCAACCGGATCGCGTGGGAGTTCGAGAAGCGCAGTGGTACGTCTGTCGCGCCCCGACAAGCCACGCAGTTCAACAATACCAAGATCGAAGCAGCGTTCTTGCGGGCGGTCGGTGTGTATCAAACGCCGCACTGGGATGGTGACATGACCTTGCTGCGGCCACCTCTGGACCGGCATTGGAAGGTGACCAAGGACCGGTGGGTCAGCGCGGCACGGGAATATGTTTTCGATGACAATGACTGGACCCGCTACGCTGCCAAGGTGGAAGTGGTGGAGGTTTCCGGTGATCATGACAGCATGGTGTTGACACCGAACGTGGTCGTTCTGGCGGAGGCGTTGCGCGTCCGGATCGCCACGGCGCTTGGCGGCACCAAGGAGATTTCTCACGCGACGGCGGCGGAGTGAACGAAATGCTCCCGCCGCGTCTGCTTTGCATCTTGCTGAATTTTCGGACGCCTGAAATGACTTTGCGCGCGGCCGAGGCGGCGCTGGCAGATATGGAGATGGACGGTGCCGAAATGGTGATCGTCGACAATGCTTCCGGCGACGGATCATTCGAGCGGCTGCGCGACGCGGCACGCGCCCGTTGTTGGCTCGCCAATGGTCGCGTCAGGGTCATCGCATCACCGGTCAATGGCGGGTTCGGGGCTGGCAACAACGTCGGCATCCGTGCGCGCATGAGCGACGGGGCGGAGCCGGATTTCGTCTACATTCTGAACTCCGATGCTTTTCCTGACAGGGGCTGCATCAAGACGCTTTTGGCGCATATGCAACGGCATGCGCGCTGTGGCATGGCCGGCAGTCATGTGCGGGGCGAGGATGGTGTATCCCATTGCACCGCCTTCCGGTTTCCATCCATTGCCGGGGAATTTGAAGGTGCCGCGCGCATTGGCGTGATCTCGCGGTTGTTGCGCGGTTCAATCGTACCGCTGCCCCTGCCATCGCAGGCAACCCGCGTCGACTGGACCGCCGGAGCGAGCCTGATGTTGCGGGGCGAGATGCTGCGCGAAATAGGGTTGTTCGATGAAACCTTCTTTCTCTATTTCGAGGAAACGGACCTGTGCCTGCGCGCTGCCCGCTCTGGATGGGAATGTTGGTATCTGCCGCAAAGCAGGGTCGTTCACATCGGATCGGTGTCGACGGGCATGAAAACCTGGGAGCGGATGCCGCAGTATTGGTTTGACTCGCGCCGTCACTTCTTTGTCAAAAACCACGGGCGTGCCTATGCCTTTGCCGCCTTGGTCGCGCATGTCGCTGGAGGCGGCGTGCATCGCCTGCGCTCGGCTTTGGGGCGACGGCGACCGCAAGACCCGCCTGGTTACCTGCGTGATTTGCTGGCACATGCCGCGACCCGCTATACTACTCCGTCGGAGGACCATCCATGACCGCGCCTGTCAATCGAAATGCCATTTCCTGCGTTCTTGCGGGGGACGAATCTCTGACGATTGGCTGCGGCGACATCGTGCTGGCAGGGGGGCACCGAATTGTCGCAGTCGTGACAACGGACGCCGATGTGCGCCGTTGGGCCGAAGGGCGGGATCTTCTGGTCCTGCCGCGAGCCGTCGATCTGGTCACGGCGGACATTGGAAAATTCGACTGGCTGCTGAGCGTCGCCAACCTGAAGATACTCAGCGATGCCGTATTGGCGCTTCCGGTCAGGGGCGCGGTGAATTTTCACGACGGCCCGTTGCCGCGCTATGCTGGTCTGAACACCCCGGCCTGGGCGATCATTCATGGCGAGGCACAGCACGGTGTCAGCTGGCACATGCTTGAGGGCGGCGTAGACGAGGGGGATCTGTTGGGGCAGGTGATGATCGACATCGCGCCCGACGAGACGGCCTTCAGCCTGAACTCCAAATGCTACGCCGCCGGGATGGAAAGTTTCGGTCACGTCCTCGCGCAACTGGAAAGCGGCGCGCTGGAACCTGTGCCGCAGGATCTGTCCCGTCGCAGCTATTTTGCGCGCGATGACCGTCCCGCGGGATTCTGCCGGATTGATTTCAGCCGTTCAGCGAACGAGATTTGCGCGCTCTTGCGCGGCCTTGATTTCGGCGGGTATGCGAACCCTCTGGGACTGGCCAAGATCGAGGTCGCGGGGCGTGTCTTGGCCGTAGCGTCAGGTGAGCCGGTGGATCAGGCCGGTGTACCCGGCGTCGTAATTGCCGCAGGTGAAGATGATCTGATCGTCGGGACAGGTGACAGTGCCGTACGGTTGCGAGGTTTTACGGATCTCGGCGGGGGTACAGTCACTTTGCCTAGCGCGGGAACCGTCCTGCCAAGTGTGGACCCCATGATCGACGACGCGCAGGCGCAAGCGGTCGGTGAAGAACCGCATTGGCGCGCGACGCTTTCGCAGGTCGACCCGGTAGAGATTGCTTTCGACGTCGGCGATCCATCCGCGCAGATCGAACGTGTCGTTGACCTGCCAAAGGGCCTGGAACGGGCGCGGGTCGCGCAGGCGGTGGGATTGATGGCCCTGCAAAGCGCCGGCATGGCAAAAGGCTATATCGCTGTAGCCATTACGCCCAAGGCAAAGGGATATATCCGGGATTGGGTTCCGCTGGAGATCGATGCAGGCGCGCCTGAACGATTTGTCGAAGGTTTTGAAAAAACGTTGCATAGCAAGGGCTTTGCCGCTGACCTTTATCTACGGGAACCGAAAATCCGCGATGTGCATCCGACCGCTATCATCTCATCGGGCAAGCCGCTTGACGGCCCTTATCTGAGTGTTGGTCTGGAAGAGGATCGGGTGACGTTGCGCGCTCCATTAGGTGATCTGGCAATGGACCTGCTTGCGCGCCGTCTGGAGGCAGCGCTGGAACACGTGGACGCGGACGAGGCGGGGCCGCTGTCGCTGCCAGCGGACGAGCGGCGGATGGTTCTGCACGACTGGAACGATACGGCGGTTTCCTATGACAGCACGCAAACCCTTCACGCGGCGTTCGAGGCGCAGGTTGCGCGCACGCCGGATCTGGTGGCCTTGGTCTTCGAAGATCGGCAGCTGAGCTATACCGCGCTGAATGCTGCTGCGAATCAGCTGGCTCACGTCCTGCGGGCGCAAGGCGTGAGGCCGGGCGCGCCTGTCGGGCTTTGCGTTGCGCGCGGGCCCGACCTGTTGATTGGGGCGCTTGGCATTCTAAAGGCGGGTGGGGCATATGTGCCGCTGGACCCGGCCTATCCAAAAGACCGTATCGCGCATTACATCGCCGATAGCGGGGCGCGCATTATCGTCACGCAGGCGGCGCTGGCCGATGATTTGCCGGGTGGTGCACAGACCCTGTTGCTGAACGATCCAGCAATCGCCGCGGCATCCGAATACAATCCGCCCCCAGCCGCCGGCAAAGATGATCTGGCCTATCTCATCTACACCTCCGGTTCCACGGGCACGCCCAAGGGAGTGATGGTCGCGCATCGCAATGTCGCGAATTTCTTTACCGGAATGGACGCACGGATCGACCATAAGCAAGGCGATGTGTGGCTCGCTGTCACCAGCCTGTCTTTCGATATTTCCGTGCTCGAACTTTTCTGGACACTCGCGCGCGGTTTCAAGCTGGTGCTGGTTGGCGACGACAGCCGGACGGAGCTCAGCCGCGGGCCGATTGCGCTGTCTGATCGCAAGATCGACTTCAACCTGTTCTATTGGGGTAACGACGATGGCGTCGGGCCCAAGAAATACGAGTTGCTGCTGGAGGGTGCCAAATTCGCCGACGCGCACGGCTTTAACGCGGTCTGGACGCCCGAGCGGCATTTCCACGCCTTTGGCGGACCCTATCCGAACCCGTCCGTGACCGGGGCGGCAGTGGCGGCTGTGACGCGCAATCTGGACGTGCGGGCAGGGTCATGCGTGGCCCCTTTGCACCATCCTGCGCGCATCGCCGAGGAATGGGCCGTGATCGACAACATGACCGGCGGACGTGTGGGGCTTGCCATTGCGAGCGGCTGGCAACCCGATGATTTCGTGCTGCGTCCGGAAAACACGCCCCCGGCGAACAAACCTGCGATGTACGCAGCGATTGACCAGTTGCGCAGCTTGTGGCGCGGTGACGCGGTCGAATTTCCCACCAAGGACGGCACGGCCTTTGCGGTTGTGACGCAACCGCGCCCCGTCACGTCGGAGCTGCCGATCTGGGTAACGACCGCGGGCAATCCTGACACCTGGCGGGAGGCGGGCGAAATCGGTGCGAACGTGCTGACGCATCTTCTGGGACAATCGATTGACGAAGTCGCCGACAAGATCGGAATCTATCACCAGGCATTGCGCGGCGCAGGTCAAGATCCGGCCAATTTCAAGGTGACGGTCATGCTGCACACCTATCTGGCCGGAACGCGCGCGGAGGCGGAAAGGGTCGCGCGCGAACCGATGAAGGATTACCTGCGCTCAGCGGCTGGCCTGATCAAGCAATACGCTTGGGCCTTTCCGGCATTCAAGAAACCCAAGGGCGTCACCAATCCCTTCGAGGTCGATCTGGGCTCGCTCGACGCGGCGGAGATGGAAGCGATCCTTGATTTCGCTTTTGAGCGGTATTTCAACGATAGTGGCCTGTTCGGCACCGTCGAGGATGGCCTTGCGCGGGCGGAGCAGCTCAAGCGGATCGGTGTGGACGAGATCGCCTGCCTGATAGATTACGGGATTGCGCCCGCCGTCGTGCTTGAAGGTCTCAAGCCGCTGGCCCGCGTATTGGCCCGCGCCAACGCGGGAACTGTGCTGGCCGAAGATGATTTCTCGCTCGCGGCGCAGATGGTGCGGCACAAGGTCAGTCATCTGCAATGCACCCCGTCGATGGCGCGGATGCTGGTGACCAATCATGAAACCCGGCAGGTGTTGCGCGGACTGCGCGCGCTGATGGTTGGTGGCGAGGCATTGCCCGGGACACTGGCGGCCAGCTTGACCAAGGCCGCAGGCGTGCCGGTGCAGAACATGTATGGTCCGACCGAAACGACGATCTGGTCCACAAGCTTCATGACGCAGGGTGACGACGTGACCGTACCCATCGGCAACCCGATCGCCAATACGCAGGTGTATGTCCTTGATGGCACGATGGACCCTTGCGCCGTCGGTGTTGAGGGGGAGATCTATATCGCGGGCGATGGTGTGACGCAGGGCTACTGGAAACGTGATGCCATGACGAAGGAACGTTTTGTTCCCGATCCCTTCGGCCAGGGGCTGATGTACAGAACCGGCGATCTGGCCGCGTGGCGGGCGGATGGTATTCTGCGTTTCAGGGGGCGCGCCGACGATCAGGTTAAGATCCGCGGCCATCGTATCGAATTGGGAGAAATCGAGGCCGCGCTGGCCGCGCAGAACGGCGTGCAGGCCGCTGTCGTCATCGCGCGCGAAACGCCGGGTGGCGCGCAACTGGTCGGCTACGTGACTGGCGATGGCATTGCGACGGAGGAAACGCTGAAGGCGGCCCTAGCCGAAACTTTACCACAGATAATGGTTCCTTCGCGGATCGTGAAGATTGACGCGATGCCCCTGACCCCCAACAAGAAGATCGACCGCAAGGCGCTTCCCGCTCCGGAGGTGCAAGCAGACGCTGAGCCGTGTGAAAAAGCTCCTGCGGACGCGACCCAGCGGGCGATTGCCGACGTCTGGCAGCGCATACTTGGAGTTGCAAATGTCCGCGCGTCCGACAATTTCTTTGCGCTGGGCGGCCATTCCCTGTTGGCCGTGCAGGCGCATCGGGACATCAGGCAGGCGCTTGGCACGGATCGGTTATCCATCACGGATATTTTCCGGTTTCCCACCTTGGATGCGTTGGCTGCGCATCTGGGCGGGGTCGAAGCACCTCAACCCGACGCAGCGGTCGCACCGTCGCCGGAGAGGACCGAGACCATGAGCAAACGCCGCGCCATGCGGGCCAGCCGTAGCAAAGCCGGCGTATGACACTCGATCAAAGCACAGACGTCTTTTTGCTGGCGGCAGAACTGACCAAATCGGTGTTTGCGCGCAACGTTGCCATTGCGGCGCGCGATCCGCGCCAGATGCCCGATACGATGGACCCCTCCGAGGACCACGCGGTGTCGGGTGCTGTTCCCCGACGCCGCGCCGAATTTCACGCAGGCCGCGCTGCCGCCCGCGCCGGTATGGTCGCGCTTGGCTTGCCGCCACGGCCCGTTCCAAGTGACCTCGATCGCGCGCCGATCTGGCCAGAAGGTGTCGTCGGCAGCATCTCTCATTGCCGGTCTGTCTGCGTGGCAGCGCTGGGTCATACAAAGGATTGGGCATCGATCGGTGTGGATCTCGAAGAGGACACGCCCTTGGCCGGGGATCTGGTCCCGATCGTCTGCGGGGCCGCAGAACAATCATGGTTGCGCACACAAAATCCCGCGGAGCGCGGTATCATGGCCAAGCTGATCTTTTGCGCGAAGGAAGCCACTTACAAGGCGCAATATCCTCTGACGGGCGCATTGTTCGGCTTCGATCATCTTGAGGTGCGGATCGACCATGAAACTGCGCGGTTCAACGCGCGTTTTCTCGCTGATGCTGGCGGTATTCGCGCCGGGACCGTCATGAATGGCCGCTATGCCCATGCGGCAGGGGTACTTGTCACAGGTATGGCGCTCGACCATTCTGTGGTCGGCAGAGGCTAGGGAAATCGCGCGTGAATTTGGGTTTTTGGACACGACGGGCAGCTTTGACGGGCGGTGTATTGGCGCTTGGCGGGGGGCTCTGGCAGGCCCGAACCAAAAGATCGGTGCAGGCGCTATACAACCAGCCGCTGCCGCCACCGGATGGACCGATGCAGGTCTATCATCTGGGTCACTCGCTTGTGGGCCGCAACATGCCCGCAATGCTGGCGCAACTGGCGGGGGCCGGCCACGGTTACGCCAGTCAACTGGGCTGGGGAGCATCGCTCCGCGATCATTGGGAACCTGCGGTGCCGGTCAACGGCTTTGATGTCGAGAACGCACATGACCGTTTCCGAGCCGCAGGCGAGGCGATCGAAAGTGGTCTTTATGACGCTGTGGTATTTACCGAGATGGTAGAGATCGCGGATGCGATTCGATACCATGACAGCGCCAAATACCTGACCCGGTGGGCGCAGCTGGCAAAGTCCGCGCGGCCTGACGTGCGGCTTTATTTGTATGAGACCTGGCACAATACGGACGATCCGTCAGGATGGCTCGATCGGATCGACAGCGATCTTGCCAAGCGTTGGGAAGCGGATATTGCCTTCCCAGCCGCACGCGCCTTGGGGGTGCCCATCCATATTATTCCCGCCGGTCAGGTGATCGCCGCTGTCGTGCGGCGCATCACACAGGCAGGCGGCATCGGCGCACTGAGCGACCGCGATGCCCTGTTCGCGCAGACGCCTGAAGGGGGCGTCGATACCATTCACCTTGGTGATCTGGGCAACTACCTTGTGGCACTCACGCATTTTGCCACGCTCTATCATCGTAGTCCGGTCGGATTGCCATTGGCCTTGGCACGGGCGGACGGAACAGCGGCAAAGGCCCCGGATGCACAAGCGGGGCTGATGATGCAGGAGACGGTCTGGGACGTCGTCCGCCGCTATCAACAAAGCGGGGTCGCTGCATGAGCCTGACGGGAGCATTATTTTCGGTCCTGATGGTAGGCCACAGCCTGTTTGGTCAACAGGGGCCGGCAATGCTCGACCGTGCGCTGGACGCCGCTGGGGCCACCGCGTCGGTGCAGGCGCAGATCATCAACGGCGCGCCTTTGGGGTATAATTGGCAGCACAGCGATGTGGCAGAAGGCGTAGACGCGCGCAAGGTTCTGTCGCGCGGCCAAGTCAGCCACCTGATCCTGACAGAGGCCATTCCACTGGCCAACCATCTGCAATGGAGCGAAACGGAGAGGCATGCCGCCGCTTTTGCCGGACTGGCGTTCCAATCCAATCCCGCCGCGAAGGTCTATGTGCAAGAGACATGGCACAGCCTCAAAAGCGGCACGGGTGCGGAAGTTGAATATGACGATAACGCACACATCCCGTGGCGTACGCGGTTAAGTCAGGACTTGTCCGCGTGGCAAGGCATCATCACGGCCGTTCAGGATGCGCATCCCAATCACCGCGATCAGATCGCATTGATCCCGGCGGGGCAGGCGCTGGGCAATTTGTCGGACTCCGCGGAAGCGGGGCGCGTTCCAGGGTTGTCTAGCATAGCGCCACTTTTCGACGACGATATTCACCTCAGCGCGTTGGGGCATTATTTCGTTTCGCTGGTCCAGTATGGCGTTCTGACCGGCCAAAACCCCGAAGGGGTCGTGCCGCCGCCGCGCGGACTGGCGGATGGAACGGCACAGGTGATGCAACAGGTTGCATGGACTGTCGTCCGGCAGACAACATCGCAGCAGGCAGATTTGCGTCAGGCCCCGCGTGGCCCGCCGGTGCTGCGCGTTTCCTCGCGGGCTGAGCCTGAAAGAACCCATCCGGCGCTCGCTGTCGGAGTTGCTACGGTTGCGGATTGGAGCGTCCAGCAGCCGTTTCTTGATTTGATGAAGTCGGCCCGTCCTTGGATCGGACATCTGGCCGGACAATGGGGCGGGGTGGAAACCGAAGCATTGCGCGAAGGCGGTTTTCTGGACGCGGACGGCTGGCCGGTAGCATTGCCGCGCGAGGTCGGATCCTTGGGGACGCTCATCCTTACGGATATGCCGCAGGACGCGGTATCGCTAGCAGGGCGCTATTTACTCAGATTTGAAGGCGCGGGAATTGTCGAGGTAACGGGGCGCGCGGAAAATATGCGATATGGTGATAACGCCGTGCGCTTTGACTATGAGCCGGGACAAGGCAGCGTCGAGGTGCGCATCCAACGCTCCGACCCTGCCAATCCCGTGCGCAAGATCACAGTGGTCCGCGAGGATCGCGCCATGCTGCTGGATGGTGGCGCACTGTTCAACCCCGACTGGACCGAACGGATCGACGTCTTTGGCGGATTGCGGTTCATGGACTGGATGGCGACGAACAATTCCACCCAAGCCGACTGGGCGGGGCGGCCGCGTGTGGCGGATGCCCAATGGGCGGACAAGGGCGTACCGGTCGAGGTGATGGTGACGCTGGCCAATGAACTGGGCAAGGATCCGTGGTTCAATATGCCGCATCTGGCCGATGACGCCTATCTCCGCCACTTTTCGGCCTATGTCGCCGCCAATCTCGACCCGTCGCTGACTGCTTACGTGGAATATTCCAACGAGGTCTGGAACTGGCAGTTCGAACAGACCCGCTGGGCAGATGCCATGGCGCAGGCGCGTTGGGGCGCAGGTGAATCGGGGCATCAGTATTATGCCCTGCGGGCCGCGCAGATGGCGGTCATCTGGCGCGAGATTTTCGCAGATGCGCCGGAGCGTCTGGTGACGGTGATTTCCTCGCAAACCGGCTGGCTGGGACTGGAACAGGATGTTCTGGACGCGCCTCTGGTCCGCTCCGAAGGCTTGCCTGCACCCTTCGAAGCGTTCGATGCCTACGCGATCACCGGCTATTTCGGTGGCATCATCGGCACAGACGCGCGGGCTGATCTGGTCGACGGCTGGCTGGACAAAAGCCACGCGCAGGGCGGGTTCGACCATGCGACCAGGATGGCTGCGCAGGAGCTTTGGGACGGCAGCATCAGTGGCGATCCCGCTGATACGCTGGCGGATCTTTCGGACCGCGTCTGGCCCTATCACGCCAAGGTGGCGCAGGATTACGGGCTGGACCTGATCATGTACGAGGGTGGCACGCATATCGTCGGGATCGGTCCGCGGGTTGATGACGAACGGCTCGGCGCATTCTTTCAGCACCTGAATTACACGCCTGAGATGGGCGCGCTTTATACGGCGCTGCTGTCGCGCTGGCGCGCGGTCGGCGGGCAGATGTTCAATGCATATGCCGATGTCTACGCGCCGACGAAATGGGGAAGCTGGGGGGCTTTGCGACATCTTGATGATGAAAATCCACGGATGGATGCGCTGGTGTCAGGGCGATGAGCGTAGCCGTTTCCATCTTGATACCTGCGCATGACGAAGCGGGATATATCGGTGCATGTCTCGATGGGCTACTGGGGTCCGTGCCTGCCGGCACCGTCGAGGTGATCGTGATCGCAAACGGATGCAACGATGACACGGCGGCGGTCGCGCAAGGCTATGCAGAGCGGTTCAAGTCACTGGGCTGGGCCTTTGCCGTGCTGGACCTCGCGCAGGGGGGCAAGATGCGCGCACTCAACGCGGGCGACGATGCGGCGACACATGCCGCACGCGTCTATCTGGATGCTGACGTCATCGTATCGCCGGAGCTGATCCGGGAACTGGCCGAAGTGCTGGATGTTCCTTCGGCGCGCTATGCCTCCGGGACTGCGCAGATCGCCCCTGCGCGCAGTTTTGTGACGCGCGCCTATGCGCGGTTCTGGCAACGGCTGCCGTTCGTTACCGAAGGCGTTCCCGGCTTCGGGGTCTTTGCGGTCAATGCCGCTGGCCGGGATCGTTGGCAGGCATTTCCGGACATCATTTCGGACGATACATTTGTCCGCCTCAATTTTACACCAGCTGAGCGGGTCAAGGTACCCGCACCCTATAGCTGGCCGATGATCGAAGGATTTCGACGTCTGGTCAAAGTGCGCAGGCGTCAGGACGAAGGCGTGCGAGAGATCGCGCAACGCCATGCTGAATTGCTGGTCAATGACGACGCTCCGCCGCCTGACACACCTTCGGTCGGCGGATATTTCCTGCGCGATCCGGTGGGTTTTGCCGTCTATGGCGCGGTGGCAGCGGCCACCAGACTGCCCGCGCGCGGCAAGGATAAATGGGCGCGGGGGCGTTAGCCGCTGATGTGGCCTGCCAGCTTGGCCGCCTCGTTATCGACATTGTGCCGATCAAATGCACGCGCGCGGGCGGCAGTCGCCATTTGCTGCATTGCCTGGGGCGACGTGGTTGCAAGGTCGCGCATCGCGGCCGACAGTGTTTCAACATCACCCGCAGGGACTAGCCAGCCGGTCTTGCCCGGCTGCACAAGCTCAGGAATTCCTGCGATGTAGGTGGCGATGGTCAAACGGCCAGCCGCCATCGCCTCCATGATGACCATGGGCAGGCCTTCCGCAAAGCTGGGCATGACGAGCGCATGGGCCGCATTCAGTTCCGAGAGAATGCGCGGTTCGTCCACCCATCCGGTGAGCGTGACCCGGTCTTGCAGTCCGTGAAGTGCGATCCGCGCCTCGATCTGGGGCCGCATCACGCCATCACCGATCAGGGTAAGATGTGCGTCCGGATGCGTGTCGCGCAGACTGGCCATGGCGTCGATCAGGACAAGCTGCCCCTTTTGCTCCACGAACCGACCGATGGACACGAACCGTGGCGGACCGTTCGGCAGCGGCGCAGGATCCGGAAAGCGGGTTGTGTCGATGCCGCAATGTACGATGCGGATACGGTCCCAATCGCCCGGTTCCGCCCACCGGCTGAGCTGGCTCCGACCATAGCTGGAAATCGCGACGGCAAATTTCGACCGCGCGATCTTGGTTCCGAGCGACAGGGCGCGCGGGGCGTCGAATTCCTCCGGTCCGTGAACGGTAAAGCTGTATTCCGGCCCGCCAAGCACCTGCGACAGCATGGCGACGGTTGTGGCATTGGTGCCGAAATGGGCATGCGCATGGGTCACACCCGCAGCGCGGCAGCGTTCAGCAACAAAGGCTGCCTCGACGAGATAAATCAGATGTTTGACGATGCCCGCTTCGGAAGGGCGACCACACCTGATAGCCAGTCTGAGCGCGCCGAAGAACCGCCCCGGCGTTGACAGGCTCCGCAGAAACGCGCCCATCAAGGCCACACCGCCCGATTTCAATACATATGTCGTTGCTGCAGCTTCCTCGCGGTCTTGCGCATCCACGAGCGGCGCGTCGCCGGGACGCATGGCAAGGCGGATCACCTCATGCCCCTGCGATTCGAGGCTGCGAATTTCACGCCGGATGAAGCTGTGAGAGGGCTGGGGATAGCTGTTGAGAACGTAGGCCAGTTTCAAAGGATCGTCCCGATGTTGCACCCGTTCAGTCCTACAGGCCGTGTAGACACTGGCACAAGAGGCACATTGGTATTAGGATCGCTCAGCGTTGGGTGGGCAAGGACAATCAGCCGAAATGTTACGAGTTAAGCAGTTGTTGGGCGACAATCGCCTGACGGCACGCGTTGCGCGAAGCACCTCATGGATCGTTCTGGGGTACGGTGCATCACAAGCGATGCGATTGGCCTCGAACCTCATTCTGACGCGGCTTCTCTTTCCCGAAGCTTTCGGTCTGATGGCCTTGATAAGCCTTGTAACCATCGGTTTGTCGCTATTCTCGGATGTTGGCATTGCGCCTTCGATCGCGCAAAGCAAGCGCGGCGATGACCCCGAATTTCTCAACACGGCCTGGACCATTCAGGTGATCCGGGGTTTTTGCCTTTGGCTTGCCGCCAGCATGCTCGCGTTGCCTGCGGCGTGGTTTTATGACGTGCCGGAACTGGCATTCTATCTTCCGATTGCGGCGCTATCGCTGCTGATAACCGGTTTCAATCCGACCCGGATCGAGACGGCGCACCGGCACCTGTTGATGGGCCGGCTGACGGTTCTGGACCTTTGCAGCCAGCTGATCGGCATTGTCGCGATGATCGTTCTCGCGTTCTTTCTGCAATCGGTGATGGCGCTGGTGGTTGGGGGGGTCATCAGCGCGGCCATGATGCTGTCGCTGACGCATTTCGGCATGCCGGGTGCCACAAATCGCTTTCGCTGGGAAAAACAGGCGGCGACCGAGCTTATTACCTTTGGCAAATGGATATTCCTCAGCACTGTTCTCTGGTTTTTTGCCAGTCAGGGGGACAAGGCGGTTCTGGGGAAATTCCTCACGTTGGAGAACCTCGGAATTTACAATATCGGGTATTTCCTCGCGAGCTTTCCTTTGCTGCTGGGGCTTGCGGTTACCAGCCGCATCATGATCCCGATCTACCGCGAGCAGTCAGAGGAAACGCGCAAGCTGACCAAGATGCGCTATGGCCTCACGGGGGCGGTGCTGGGACTGCTGCTGGGAATGGCCATGGCGGGGCCATGGTTGGTCCAAATTCTCTATGATGCGAGATATGTTTCCGCAGGCGCGATCGTGTCCATGATCTCTATCGCGCTCATACCGCAGGTGATTGGTATGACCTATGATCAGGCGGCTCTGGCGGCTGGAGATTCACGGCGGTTCTTTATCTATTCGGCCGTCCGTTCCACGCTTCAGGTCAGCCTGCTGTTGGTCGGTGCGATCCTTGGCGGACTTGTCGGTGCGCTGTTGGGAATGGGGCTGGCGATCGCATTATCGCACCCCGTTCTGATCTGGCTGGCGCGCGCGCATGGTGTCTGGGACGCACGCCATGATCTGAGTTTTGCGCTGTTGGGAATAGCCGTCGGGTCGGTCGCCCTATGGCTTCATTGGGACGAGGTCATCGCGATGATCGCCGCAACAGCCTAGCCGGTTCTTGCGGCTGCACGGGCGTTTCTGCCGCTTTTGTGATCTGTTGGCGTTTTGATCTCCATCGTGGGGATAGACACCACAGGGATCACGCCGGTTTCCCGTTCCATCTGTCGCGCGGTGCGGATGACGGGATTGCGCAATTCCATCAGCCACGCAAGCGCGAAGGCCGCGAGGACCGAGGCAACGCCGCCCATGATCGCGCGGTTCTTCCGGCTGGCGGTGATCGGATAATCGGGAACCTGTGCTTCTTCGAGGGTTATCAGACGCTCGCCCTGCGCCGCTTCTTCGAGCGAGAATCCGACTTGCGCTTCGGTGCGGCGGGTCGAGATGACGTCGTACTGCGATTGAAGTTTCTCCATCTGGCGGTCCAGATTGGCCAGCTCCCGCTCTATCTCGGGGGAGGTCTGGACCGTCTCCAGCAGCGCTTGCCGACGCTGGACAAGAAGGTCGCGCTGGCTTGTAAGTGTGGCAAGGCGACCATCTATTTCCTGCTCGGTGCGGGCGATGGTCGATGCGCGGTCGGATCGGTCGATCTGGGCGCGCGCCAGCTCTGCGGCAATGATAGCGCTGTCCATTTCCAGAATGGATTCGTTGAGGCTGGCGACCTCCGCCAGTTTGAAATCCACGCCCCCCGCGCTGGTCAGTTCATGTGCGGTGCGGAAGGCCTCGATTTCGGATTCCAGTTCGGATATCTGGCGCAGGATGTCGCGTTCCTGCCGCTCGAAAAACGCCAGCGTCTCTGCGGTTTGTTGCTTTCGCTGTGCTGCGGACAGTGCCCGCGTTCGGTCGGCGAACTCGTGGGCGACGGCCTGCGCCAGTTCGGCACTTTCCATCTCGGCACGGATCGTCAGGATCGAAATGGTCCCGTCGTCGCCAAAGCCTTCGCGCACGGCGGCGACACTTGTGATCTCGATAGAGCGACGAAGAAGATCAACTTTCTCGCTCATCTTAAGATCGGGTGCATCGCTGTAGATGTTGAACTTTTCGATGACATCAATCAGGTTGCTGCGCGCCATCACTTGCTGCTCGATCAATTGAAATCGGCGCGCGGCAGAGCCGTCGACAGTGCTGGGGGCCATTTCGCCAGAGACGGTCGGCTGTTCAATCTGCATGACTTCGTAGGAATGATAGAGATGCGTCTGTTTGAGCGCGATGAAGAGCGACAGGATCGACCCCAGCAGAATGACCATGATAATCAGCCAGCGTCGTCGCCAGGTCATATCCAGAAAATCGCCCAGCGAATAAATCGTACCCATGCTACGTACCTTGCCAATGCGACCGCGCCCCACCTTGAAGGAAGGGAGCGCTTTGATGTTCGGGGATAGAAACTCAGCTTTCTGTCAATTCTATGACATTCCGCCAAAAACGCCAATACGCGGGCAGGTCAGGCGAACCGCTCGATGCTGTCTTTGCGCGCGCGATTCAGGATGACACCCAATAGGGGGACTTGCCCCTCAATCATACGTTCACATTCTGCAAGATGCCTGGCCGTGGTCTGTGTCCCGTCAGAGACGAGAAGCACACCGTCGAGTTGCGGCAGAAACGCCGATACGTCGTCATAGGCCAGCATGGGGGGCATGTCATACAGCACGATGTCTGGATGCAACGCGAGGCGCATGCGCTCCAACGTCTGAGCAGTGGCAGGATCCTGGAGGATTTCAGCCGCCCGGATGTCGGGTGTATCGTTCAACCCAAGCGCCAATGTGTCGCTGACGCGCATCATGTGACGGTTCATCGGTGTTTCACCACTCAGGTAACTGCCGATTGCACCCCGACCGTCCATGTCAAAGACGTCGGCCAGACCCGGATCGCGCATGTTGAGGTCCATCAGGACCGTGCGGGATGACGGCACCCGAGACAGGCTCATGGCCAGATTGATCGCAGTAAAGGTATTGCCGCAGCTTGACGTTGGCGCGGTGATCGCGATGTTGCGCCAGCGGTGCTTTTTGACTGTCTGACGAAGACGGGTGCGCAACAGGTCAAAGGTCTTGGCCACATGGCTCTCGCGGTAATAATCCACGATCAGCGCGCCTTCGAGCATGTGCTGGCGCACACCGGGCGGCACAAGCTGCAATTCGTGCCAGCGCGCTGCATGAGGATCCGCGATGTCACGCGCGGCATAAGGGGTCAGATAACTGCCGTCCTCGTCTTCGCCGAACCTGCGGCGCGGTCGGGTAAAGCGTTGTGCCGCAGCGATATTTGCCACCGGCCCCAGCACCTCATCGTCCTGCGGTATGGCAGGGGGAGGGGACTCGTAGCTGTCCTTCATCGCAGGTTTTTTCCGGTTAAAGAACATTTACCCAATTTACCCGAAAGTCGGATGCATTCATAGCGCATGTCAGCCTCAGCACCCTGTGCGGCGCGCCATAACGCCGACCGTCTTGAACATGACCGCAATATCCTTGCTGAACGACACTTCTTGCTCATAGGTCGCGTCCACGGTGTTACGGTGCGCGAACCCGTTGTCGTTGCGCGCTGATATCTGCCAGTAGCCCGTAATGCCCGGGCGCAGCGCGAAATAGGCGTCCGGATTTCCGTACATTTCCAGCTGTTCAGGCATCATCGGACGCGGGCCGACGATGCTCATGTCGCCGGTCAGCACATTCCAAAGCTGTGGCAATTCGTCGATCGATGTCGAGCGCATGATCGCGCCCAATCTGGTCACGCGTGGATCGACACGCAATTTTTGCAGTTCGTTCCATTCCTTGCGCATCTTCGGGCAACTTGCCAGATGGCTTTCGAGAACCTCGTCGGCATTCCTGACCATCGTGCGCAGCTTCAGAATGGAAAAGCGCTTGCCGCCAAAACCGAGGCGCTGCTGACGATAGAATGGGTTGCCCCCTTCGATCCACAAGGCAAGTGCACAAATTGCGACGATGATAAGCGTGAACGGCAGGCTCAAAAGCACAATTGCCACGTCAAACGCCCGTTTGCCGCCGCTGCGATAGGGTTTCTTGACCGTGCGGGAGGGGCTTTCCCACGCATGATCCGGGGGCATCGGCAACGTGCGGACATTCGTCCGTGCGCGCGCCGAGGTCCGCATCAGAATGGTCGGATACCCATCGGAATTCCGTACCGTACCGTGATCATTGTGGAGACTCTTCATACCAAACATGCCTTCCCAGGACGCAATCGTAACCTAACGAACCGGACCAGCGGAGCGTTCCGTAAATATTTAATCTTCGAACACTCTCCTCCACCGGATCAACAACGATATGCAACTGGTCTGACCGTCGGGAGGACTGCATTCTGCAATCAACAAGACGGTTCTGCCGTTCTGTCCGCTTTCGAGAAAAGGGGCCGGAATGTGGCAGAATCCCAGCAAAGGTGTGTTCTAACGATTTGATAACACTTTTTCGCCACATTCGATGGAAATTTTGGGAAACAATCTGTTTCCTCTGGGAAACAACATACAGCCCATCGTCTGTACGCAAAACGCATTTTTCTAGTGGATTAAAGAGGTAAAGTGGCAGCCCGTAGGGGCCTACCATAAGCGACCAAAACCCCAGTAAAATATGGGGCAATGTGGACCACGTAGCCCCATATGGGCTCTATAGAGATCAATGGGTTACGATGGAGGTGGACCACGAGGTTTTCTGATGGCAGCCGCGAAAGACAGACAGAAAATTTGCTGAGAGCGCGCGAAATCGGTGGGCGGGACACATTACTCATCCTCGCGCGGGTCAGGCGCCATGAAACTTGTAGTCGTCAGGGAATGTCTGGATCCTGGCACCCTCACGAACGGTGAAGTAGCGCACCGAGCCGTCTGCCCGGCGAAGCATGTTTTCGCCGCCAGGCACGCCGTACACGCCGGCTTTGAGCGTTTTGCTGGCCTCGTCGAGGTAGCTGCCGGTGTGGCCAGGATACGTCTTCGCATTCGGTTGATAGCGATGATCAGCAATCAGGTTCGAACTGCGCAATTTTTCCGGATCAGGTAGGTCGCCGATGGCGTCGCGGGTTGTGCGCCACGGTAGCCCGTCAGACTTCTCGTCCTTCGACAGCTTCTTCGACATCTGTGCGGCGCGGCCTTCGAGCACGCGGTCCTTCTTGGCGACGCCGTGGCGCTCCCAATAGTCCCCGTAGAGCTGATCCCAGACCAAGGCTTCCTTTGAGAACTCGCCGCTCCCGGGCGTCCATCTCGCATCGACATCATCTCGGAATCCGACAAACACGACACGCTCACGACGCTGCGGAATGCCATAGTGCGCTGAGTTCAGCAGGCGCGTCACGACACCCTGTCAGGTATCACCCGTTAATGGCGCGGAG
The DNA here is from genome assembly GCA_024637305.1 of Sulfitobacter sp. GTDB lineage: Bacteria > Pseudomonadota > Alphaproteobacteria > Rhodobacterales > Rhodobacteraceae > Sulfitobacter. The sequence goes on along the minus strand of JAGXFI010000178.1, from coordinate 918 downwards.
CGGCAGATTGGTATGGCGTAAGCCACATTGGCGTGGCTCGCCGGAGAAGGTCCAGATCAGACGGATAATAGCTCGGAGCCATTGATCCCCCCAAAAAGGCGGAAATGTCTGCCGGGGTGACTGGCATTCCACGGGGCTATTCAGGCGGTGGCGAAGCAACATCGCAGCTGGCCAACGGCTAAGTGGCTTTTGGTACATCTTTGATGGTCTTTGGACCGGATAGCGCGACGCTGGCGGAAGCTGTGGTTACGTTGAGATCAGCCTGAAGAGCGGCGCACTCTGGCGATTCACTTCGGTGCGAACATCTTCTGCCATAAGGGTCTCGCTTCGGATATAACCAACGAAGTTCATGTTGACGTTGTTGAAGAGCAGCTCGCCAATCGGCTCAGAGGGGACGTCTTTGAGGATATGCAGCGCATCTTGCATCACGCGTACGAAGCGACAGCATTGCTTCGATAGGCGGTTGTCCATCTCGACATAGCGTTGCGAGAACTCGGAGCCTGGGTCGAGCATCGATTGCGAGACCGCGATGCGCCAGAGTGACCGGGGGGTCCGCGTGAAGGATGTCGTGAAATAGGTCACGACGAGCGCGTCGAAAGCCTCGGCCGCATTGCCATAGGTCTGATCAATGCAGTGGTCCGCCTCCGCGAGCACGATCTCGGTCTCCGCAGAAACACTGCTCAGCAAGATATCCGCTTTGGATCGAAAGTAGTTGTAAAAGGTTGCCGCCGACAGTTCGGCGCAGGCCGCCACATCCTCGATCCGCGTGTTCTCATAGGCCGCGCCTTTCTGCACACCTACGACTGGCGCGCCGATGACGGGTTCGCCACGCTTGAGTTGATCATGACAGCACCGGTCGTGGTCGCAAGCTGGATTAGCCTGCAATACTACGGCTCGACCGTCGCACCGCAGGTGTTC
>JAGXFI010000177.1 GCA_024637305.1 Sulfitobacter sp. | reverse complement strand
AGCGCCGCGCTCGCGATCTCGATGGCGCTGCACGAACTGTCCACGAACGCCGCCAAATATGGCGCGATTTCAAATGAAGACGGGCAAATCGACATCAACTGGCAGCTTGTCGGTGATGACAAGGATCGACGGCTCTGCCTGAAATGGTCAGAGAGCGGTGGTCCGCCCGTCACCGCCCCGAAGCGCGCGGGTTTCGGCTCGGTACTGGTGCAACGGTTGCTGGCGGCGGAACTTGGCGGCGAGGTGTGCGTTACCTTTGAGACGTCCGGTGTCGTTTGCACGATTGATGCGCCAATTCCCGTGACGTCTGATTGATTTCTTGGGGGATTTTGGGGCGACTTTCTTGCCTTGCGTGTTCATAATCCCCGCCGTCATCTGATCTATATAATAACGACCTGAGTGAGCGCTTCGGACCATTTGTAGGCCGCAGGCTTAAACAGGCGGGTGCAAGCCCCGCCTGCGTTATAATACTTCAGCTCTTGCGGCGCGCGCGCATCGCTCCAAGGCCACCAAGCGCAACAACAAGCAGCACTCCGGCTGCTGGGAGCGGAACCGGTGATACGGTGCCAGCGGCAACGGGCAGCAGCGGGAAATACTCGGGTCCGTTCGTAAGAGAATTGATCTCGAACAAGCTGCCGATAACCGCCGGATCACTGACGTCAACCTCGAGCCCGTGGATCACATACACGCGGTCGGTCAGAAGCGATATAAGGTCGTCTGGCTGGTGTGTGATCATGTTTAGCGGATCGAACAGGAGATCGGTCGTGCTGAGGTCGTAAATCTCAAAGAAGTCGAGGTTGCCTTCCGCATCCGACATCGGGAAGGTTAGATCTGCGAGGCCTGCCCCCGCATCGGCAAGGTTGAGGATGATCGGGCCGTAAGCTGGCAAACCCTCCACGGTCTCAAGGAAGCCGTCATTGTCGATGTCGTTGTCATCGAGCGTCGGAATGGTAGAGTCGCGCGTCATCGTGCCTTCGAGGCACGCTCCAGCCACGGGGCTGCTCGGCGGAGCGAAGGTCTGACAGGTCGATTGCTCGAACCGGCCGTGAAGATGCTGCGGATGCACCGTGTTCGGCGTCAGCCCCGAGACATTGATTTGAGCGGTTAGGGTATTTTCGACCCGGTCGACGGTGAAGTTGGCCCTGCCGCTGACGCCGGAATCGTTAAGGGGTTGCAGTTCGGCGAAGAACTTTTCGATGTCTACGGTGGCGGACATCGCCGGTGCGGCGGATAGTAATAATCCGGTTCCAAGAATTGCGGCACCTGCAAACTTTATCTTACTCAAGAACATTTCACTTACTCCTTAAAATGCGACCACAACATGTGGGTCGCGGATTAAAACCCGACAGTATTCACATGGGTTCCGTTAGGTCAGGCTTGGATGCGCTGCTTTATGCCGGCGGGAACTTTGAGCAGCCAGCAGGGTTGCCTCATCAGGTAGCGGCCAAGCGCCGTGAACCGCCGTCTGAACTGGCTATTTACTGACGACTTACTGACGGCCGATTATTTTTCAATAAGGGAACATTTCATGATCACAGGTCTACGCTCCAGCGCCAACTTTCTCGCCGTTTCGACGGCCGTTCTTGTGTTGGCGGCTCCGCTTGCTGCCCAAGAGAAGGTGGAAAACCCTCAGTATGAACAGGTCGAAAATCTCGTAACAAATCAGCTTACGGTGCCGGACGTTTCTGCGCTTCCCGTGCCTTCCGAACGTGTGGGGGAGTATGCGGACGTAAATGGCGCACGCATATTCTATCAGGCCTCAGGTGACGGCCCGGCAATGCTTCTGCTGCACGGCTACCCGCTCTCCGGAGCGATGTTCGGTCGTGTGCGTGAGGCGCTTGAGGATGACTGGACCGTGATCACCCTGGACCACCGCGGCTATGGACTCAGCGAAGCGCCGGATGTGCCCGCCTCCATTGAGGTCTACGCAAAGGATGCGCTTGCGGTGCTAGACCATCTTGGGGTTGAGCGGGCAGCGATCGGGGGCATGTCCATGGGTGGGCCCATCGCGCTGTCGATGTACCAGATGGCACCGGAACGTTTCTCGGGGATGATCCTGATTGACACGACTGCCGGCCCCGCCGGCCCTCCCGAGGCCGGCCTCTGGCGCGGGATCGAGACGGTGATTGCGGATATGGGCCTTGATCCGATCATCACCGCGCTCATCCCCGACATGCTTACAGGCGAGACGCGTCTCACCGAGCCAGCCTACGGTGAGTATCTTGCCAAGGTGATGCAGGGTGCCACGGTCGAGGCCGGAAAGGGCGGTGCCATCGCGCTGGCTGAACGGCCTGACTTTACCGACTTGCTGGGTCAAATCGAAGTTCCAGTGCTGGTCATGGTGGGTGCCGAAGACTCGCTCTACGCGGTGCAGGTGTCGCGCGACATGGCAGGTTCGATCCCGAATTCGTCGCTCGCAATCTTGCCTGGCGGATCGCACGCAGCGGTGTTCGAGGCAGCTGGAAACGCCGCAGCGGCAATCCAGGAATGGGGAGAGACGCTTCAGTAGGTTCCATGTTTTGACAGGAAAGGGACGAGGATTGAAACGTGTCAAATCGCCATAATCTTCGCTCGAGTTCCACAAATGGGTCGGGATGCGATCATGCCTGAGCGTGGCTCCGAGCCAGATGGCGGTGTGGCACCGTCACGGATGCGGGTCTACCGCCACAGTCTGCCGATCCGTCTCACGCACTGGATAAACATGTTTTGCCTGCTTGTGCTGCTGATGAGCGGTTTGCAAATCTTCAATGCACATCCGGCGCTTTATTGGGGAAGCGATTCCGATTTCGACAATCCATTTCTAGCGATCGGGCCGGAAATATCTGACGCTGGTGAGGAGATCGGATCCCTGCGCATCCTCGACCAGTACATGTTCGAGACGACCGGCGTGCTCGGGCTGTCGTCCGAGGGTGCGCGCGCCTTTCCAAGCTGGGCGACCTTGCCGAACTCGCAATGGCTCGCCATGGGGCGGCACTGGCATTTCACCTTCGCCTGGATCTTCCTGCTTAACGGTCTTGTGTATATCGGGTACGCGCTGGCGAGCGGGCATCTTCGGCGCGGGCTGGTTCCAACCGGCCGGCAGTTCCGCCACCTCCCGCGCACCACAGGGCAATCGCGTTTGGCCTCATACTTTTGCCAACCCATTGAGAATGCTGCATAAGAATGCCTCGTCCCAGCCCGCCCGCTTGAGTTTTATGGTCAGGGAGCCTTTGGATGTGTCGCGCTGGACGACATCCAGAGCGCGGCGGCGCAGCACGGCGATGTTGCCCGGTCCGTTGTCCTTTCGGTTGCGTGCGGCGTCTTCTCGGAAAGAGACGTCAAGCTGCCAATGCAAAGCGTTTTCGATGGCCCAGTGGTTGCGGACCGTGGCCAGTAAGACCTCGGGCGTGGGCATCCAAGAGAGGGCAAAATACCGCGTCTGTGAGGTCATCTTGCCGCCGGTTTCTCGGGTTGCATCAATCTTTGCGAACCCTTTGAGTCCGGGAAATTCATGATATTCTCCCAGTGCTTTAGCCGATACGACCACGCCGGTCCGGGTTTCTTTGCGGCCATGGCCGGTGTCGGTGGAACTGGCCACGGGGTGGCTGTCCTTGAGATTGCTGAAGCAGCCGCGGGCGTCAGACAGAAGGGATTCCTGATTGCCTTTCAGCGCCAGGCACCAATCGCCGCCCCCTCCGTTGATCGCGGCCACCGTGCGGCGGTTGCAGTGCAGTGCGTCACCGGTCACCACCTTGCCCCTGAGCGCAATCAGTCCCAGTGCCTCTATGGCCGCGTCGAGCTCCGTGCCCCGGTCGGCGGTCACTGTCGACAGCGTGAGGCGCAACCGCGAGGCATAGGCTGAGACCATCATGCGCGTCCGTGCACTCTCATCTTTATCGCGGGCACCGCGCAACGCTTTGCCGTCGATGGCAATGACATCACCGTCCTTGAGAAGCGCTGCGACGTCGGCGAGCACTTTGCCAAAGGCGGCATCAAGTGCCTTAGGGTCAATCACCCGGAAAATCTCAGAGAAGGTGTCATGCGATGGGATGGCATGCTTCAACTTCAGGAAGTCTCTGAAAAGGCACTCTTTTGCCCGACCGAAGGCGGCCATCTCAGCGCACGAGGTCGACCCGCACAAGACCGATACGAAAGCGATGACGAGCAGTTCCCCAAGATCGTGGCGGGCGTTACTGGCGCGCGGATCGGGGACATCGTCGAAGGCGGATAGGAAAATCTGCATGATGATGAGGGCTCCGTGGACGCAATCCCCATCTCAGAATCCATCTCGCCCTCACGTGCAAGAGCGACCTTTCACGTCGTCAGTTCCAAACGCGATTCCCCTGCCGCGCACCATCATGGAGCATGCCCGCCTGCGCTTTCCCAAGGGCGAGGAGGCGCGGCACTACAACGTGCTTCAGAAACTCAGCTATAACCTGGTCATCTTTCTTCTCGGGCCGGTGATGGTTCTGACCGGGCTTACGATGTCCCCGACCATGAATGCTGCAGCACCATGGCTTCTCGATATTTTCGGCGGTAGGCAGTCGGCTCGGACCATCCACTTTCTGGTGGCCCTCGGCCTCGTCGCCTTCGTCATCATCCATGTGGTCGCGGTACTTCTGTCAGGTGCCTGGAACAATCTGCGATCAATGCTGACAGGACGGTATCTGATCAAGGGAGAGCGCGATGACCGATGATCCGAAACGCGGCTGGGACCGAAGAGGCATCCTTACCGGCGGCCTGATTGGAGTCGGCGCGCTGATGATGGCGAACGCCGATCGGCTGTCGCGGGCTCCTTGGTTCGCGAACGTGCTCGATCGAACGGGTGATCTGAATGATAAGGCCTTCGGGCTGCTCACGCCTGATACGGCGCTCGCACGCGAGTTTCCCGAGTCCGCGATCTCCGAAACCTTCAAGAGCAACGGCACGCAGTTTCCGGGAACACCCGAATACCTGAGCTTGTTGGAAGGTGGCTTTACGGATTGGCGGCTCCGTGTCGGCGGCCTGGTGGAGCGCCCTCTCGAGCTCTCCCTTGCGGGTATCCAGGCAATGCCAGCCAGGACGCAGATCAAGCGGCATGACTGCGTCGAAGGTTGGAGTTGCATCGGGAAGTGGACCGGCGCGCCGCTCGCATCGGTCCTGTCGCGCGCAAGCCCACTGCCAAACGCCCGCTTTGTAGTATTCTACTGCGCCGACCAGCTTGGGGGCGACTACTACTACGAAAGCATCGACCTCCAGGAGGCCTATCACCCTCAGACGATTCTCGCTTATGGGATGAACGGTGCGCCGCTTGGCGTTCCCTAACAGGCTGCTGAAAAAGTCTGGCGCAGTCCACGACACGGCCAAAACGGGGTTATTTTTGCGCTCTCTCGTCGAGCTGATGAAAACCTCTTGTGACCGGCATCGATCAGCTCCAAGAAAACAGCTATAAAAAATCCTTT
>JAGXFI010000176.1 GCA_024637305.1 Sulfitobacter sp. | reverse complement strand
TATGGCACTTGCCCTGAATCATCTGAATGACCATCTAGCAACAGCATCAAATTTACAAAGGGGAAATCATGCCCAAAGAAGAATGGGGAACCAAGCGCCTGTGCCCCACCACGGGCAAGCGTTTCTATGACCTGAACCAGACTCCGATCATCAGCCCCTACACGGGTGAAGTCGTCGAAATCGACATAAGCAAATCGCGTATGATCGCTGCCGACGCCGAGGATGCGGTAACGGCAAAAGCCAAGAAGTCCACCGCAGACGAGGATGATACCGATCTGGTCGATGACGATGATGTCGATGTGGATCTCGACGATGATCTGCTGGATGATGACGAAGACGACGACGATGCCGTGCCGCTTGAGGAAATCGCGGACGTGGCAGCAGACGACGACGATTGATTGAAAACGTCGGGCGGGGCGGGGATTTTCCTCTTGATCCCGCCCGGTCTTGCGCCTATTCACCGCGCACACCACTTGGACCACGGTTCACGATGGGGCATTAGCTCAGCTGGGAGAGCGCCTGCATGGCATGCAGGAGGTCAGCGGTTCGATCCCGCTATGCTCCACCATATTCATTTTCCGCTATTCTTGATCATAACACCCGGTAAGGGCCGAATGCATTCGCTGGGTCTTCGCGAACAGACGCAAACCGCATTGCGATTTTCGGCTTAGCTGGCTATGTTAGCGCTAACCATTCTTCGAGCGTCCGCGTAACCCGACAGGAGCCCAAGATCATGCCAATGCACCCGACCATCGACCGCGTCACCCGAGACATCATCAACCGCAGCGCCCCGACAAGGCGCGCCTATCTTGACCGCATGGCCGACGCGCGTGCCAAGGGCGTCGCGCGGGCGCATCTGTCATGTAGCGGGCAAGCTCATGCCTACGCTGCGATGGGTGATGAAAAGCCCAGACTGGCGGGGCATGAGGCAGGCAATCTTGGTATCGTCACGACCTATAATGACATGCTGTCCGCGCATCAGCCGTTTGAGCGCTATCCCGATCTGATCCGTGCCGCTGTCCGCGATGCAGGAGGCACCGCGCAAGTGGCGGGCGGCGTGCCTGCGATGTGCGACGGGGTGACCCAAGGTGAAGCGGGCATGGAACTGAGCCTCTTTTCCCGCGACGTGATCGCCCTTGCCGCCTCCGTAGCGCTTAGCCACAATACCTTTGATGCCGCCGTGTTCCTCGGCGTCTGCGACAAGATCGTGCCGGGTCTGATTATCGCGGCACAGGCGTTTGGCCACCTGCCCGCCGTTTTCCTGCCCGCAGGACCCATGACCAGTGGCCTGTCTAATGACGACAAGGCCAAGATCCGCCAGCAATTCGCAGCGGGCGAAGTCGGACGGGATACGTTGATGGAGGCTGAGATGGCCGCCTATCATGGCCCCGGCACCTGCACATTCTACGGCACCGCCAATACCAACCAGATGTTGATGGAATTCATGGGCATGCACCTGCCCGGCACCAGCTTTGTCACTCCCAACACGCCTTTGCGCGACGCCCTGACTGCCGAGGGGGCAAAGCGCGCATTGGCTTTGAGCGCCCTGGGCAATCAATATACGCCGGTCTGCGACATTCTCGATGAAAAGGCTTTTGTGAACGGTATCGTCGGACTGAATGCCACCGGCGGTTCCACCAACCTTTTGATCCATCTGATCGCCATGGCCCGCGCAGGCGGCATCATACTCGACTGGCACGATTTTTCCGAACTCTCCGCCGTCACTCCGCTGATGGCGCGGGTCTATCCCAATGGTCTGGCGGACGTGAACCATTTTCATGCGGCGGGCGGCCTAGGTTACATGATCGGCGAATTGCTCGGTGCGGGTTTACTGCACCCCGATACGTTGACGGTCGCCGGAAAGGGCCTGGAACGCTACACTCAGGAACCCAAGCTGAGGGACGGTGCCCTCGTCTGGGAAGACGGCTCCGGCAAGACGCTCAACGACAAGATCCTGCGGCCGGTTTCCGACCCTTTCCAGACGACGGGGGGGCTGGTGCGCCTGACGGGAACGCTTGGCACGGCTGTGATGAAGGTCTCAGCCGTCGCGCCCGAACATCATGAGATCGAAGCGCCCGTGCGGGTGTTCCACGATCAGGAAGAGGTCAAGACTGCCTTCAAGGCTGGCGAACTGACCGGTGATGTCATCATCGTGGTGCGGTTTCAGGGGCCCAAGGCCAACGGCATGCCTGAACTGCATAGCCTGACCCCGCTACTGTCCATCCTCCAGGGACGCGGGCAAAAAGTGGCGCTGGTGACGGACGGGCGCATGTCGGGTGCCTCCGGCAAGGTGCCAGCGGCGATCCATGTCTGCCCCGAAGCCCTGGATGGCGGCCCTATCGCCAAGCTGTGCGATGGAGACATTCTGCGAATCGATGCGCAGGCCGGCACGCTGGAGATCCTCACAGAAGGCGTGCAGGATCGTCCTGCGGCAGAAGCGGACCTGATCGCGAACCAGACCGGCAGTGGGCGCGAACTGTTCGCAGCTTTCCGAAACGTCGTCGGATCCGCGGATACTGGTGCCACTGTCTTTGGCTTTTAGCCGTGCGATGAAATGGTGATCCATTCCTTTCGATGAGATTTTAGTCCGCGTGCATCCTCGATGACTTGCCGGTCGACTATTTCGACGCACGCGCCTGCCATCGCCAAGGTCATAAGAGCGTCGGCGCGCCCAAAAGGATCGCACGAAAATCGTTGACGTTGGTTCCCGTTGGTCCGGTCACGAACAAAGCCTGTGCCGAATCGAATGCTCCCCAGGCATCATTTTCGTGCAGCGCTCGTACCGGATCTAAACCCTTCGCGCGCATGCGCGCCACCGTCTCTCCGTCCGCAAAAGCCCCTGCGTTATCTTCGGATCCGTCGATGCCGTCCGTGTCGGCGGCCAATGCGCTGATGCTCTGCACCCCCTCGATTGCCTGCGCAAAAGACAGCAGAAACTCGGTGTTTCGACCGCCGCGCCCAGATTCGCCGCGCAAGGTGACGGTCGTCTCTCCGCCCGACAGCATCACCACGGGCGGGGCAAAGGGACGACCTCGCGCCATAACCTCGCGGGCGAGGGCCGCATGCATCAAGCCAATGTCGCGCGCTTCGCCTTCGATGGCATCTGACAGGATGATTGCCGGAACGCCCTTTGCCTCTGCCGCTCGCGCGGCGGCTTCCAGCGACAGACGCGCCGAGGCGATCACGCGGACCTCGCTGCGCAGGAACTCGGCGTCAGACGGATGGGGTGCGCGGGCAGAATCCTTTGCCAAATGCGCCATGATCCGATCAGGCAGGGTTATCCCCCGCGCCGTAATCATGGTCCGCGCGTCTTCAAGCGTCACACGGTCTGGCACCGTCGGCCCTGACGCCACTTGCGCCGGATCATCACCCGGCACGTCCGACACGATCAGGCTCAACACCCGCGCCGGATGCGCAGCCGCGGCCAGCCGGCCCCCTTTGATCCCACTGACATGTTTGCGGATTGCGTTCATGACGCCAATCGGCGCGCCGCAAGACAGCAGCGCCTCGTTCAGCGCCTGTTCATCCGCTAACGTCAGCCCTTCGGGCGGCGCTGGCAGCAATGCCGATCCGCCCCCGCAGATCAGAGCGACCACCATGTCGTCTTCGGTCAATCCGCTGACAGCGTCCATCAACGCTGAACTTGCCGCGATCCCAGCCGCGTCCGGCACCGGATGTGCTGCTTCGATAACGCGGATATGTCGGCACGCGGCACCATATCCGTAGCGCGTGACGACAACCCCGGTAAGCGGACCGTCCCACAAGCGTTCGAAAGCGGCGGCCAACTGCGCCGCGCCCTTGCCCGCGCCGATAACGACCATTCGCCCCTTGGGTCGCGCAGGCATATGCGCGCGCAACGCTTCCTCGGGGTCCGCCGCCCTTACGGCCGCATTAAAAAGCGACGTCAGGAACGCGCGGCTCAAGCGCCGTATTCCGCGCGCAAAGCTGCTTTTTGGACTTTACCCATCGTATTGCGCGGCAGCGCATCGATGATCTCGATCCGGCGCGGCACCTTGTAACGCGCGAGGGTCTCCGACAGCATGGCGCGTATGGCTTCCACATCGGGAACCTTACCCTTTTGCGCCACCAGCAGCGCCAATGGCACTTCGCCCATATCGTCATGCGGCACCCCGATCACGGCGCTTTCCAGCACGCCGGGTTGTTCGTCCAGCACCAGCTCCAGCTCCTTTGGATAAATGTTATACCCCCCTGAAATGATCAAATCCTTGCCGCGCCCCACGATGGTGACATAGCCGTCTTCATCCTTCACCCCGAGATCACCGGTGATGAAAAAACCGTCGGGCCGCAGCTCCTCGGCGGTTTTCTCGGGCATATTCCAGTACCCTGAGAACACATTGGGTCCGCGCACCTCGATCACGCCGGTTTCACCGTCTGGCAAGGTTTCGCCCGCAGCATCGCATACCTTCAACTCAACATCCGGCAGCGCTTGCCCGACTGTGCCGGGACGACGATCACCCTCATAGGGGTTGGATGTGTTCATATTCGTTTCCGTCATGCCATAGCGTTCAAGGATTCGATGCCCCGTCCGCGCCTCGAACAGGCGGTGCGTCTCCGCCAGCAGCGGCGCCGAACCTGAGATGAACAGCCGCATGCCCGACGTCAGATCACGGTTAAACCGATGGTCGTCCAGCAGCCGCGTATAAAACGTCGGGACACCCATCATTGTCGTGGCGCGGGGCAGCCAGTCAATCATCGCATCCACGTCGAACGAAGGAAGAAACACCATCGCCCCGCCCGCCATGAGCATCACGTTGCTCGCCACGAACAGCCCATGTGTGTGAAAAATCGGCAGCGCATGCAGCAGAACGTCATCGCTTGTGAAGCGCCACAATTCCGTCAGGGTCGCCGCATTGGAAAGCAGGTTGGCTTGGGTCAACATCGCCCCCTTGGACCGCCCCGTGGTGCCGGAGGTGTACAGAAACGCCGCCAGATCGTCTTCTGCGCGCGCGACCGTCTCAAACGTCTCTGGTGCCGCATCTGCCGACGCACTTAGCGTGCCGCCTGTGGCATCCAGCGTGGCGAACGAAGCACCGGCCTTGTCTGCAACCGCCTTCAACTCGGGCTTTGCTGGGTCGCCTACAAACACCCGCGCGCCACTATCTTCGATGAAATACGAAAGCTCTGCCGCCTTGTAGGCTGTATTCAAGGGCAAAAAGATCGCACCCGACTGCGCACATGCTGCATAAAGCGCCAGTGCGTCGGCGCTTTTGGCCGTTTGCGCCGCGACCCTGTCACCGGGGGTAACACCATACCCTGCCAGCGCATGCGCAAACTGCGCGGCACGCCGCACGAAACTGGCGTGGGTCATGACTGTGCCGCTTTCCAGATAGAGAAACGGTGTGTCCTTGCCAGCATGGGCGGCGAAAAGCGTATCATATAGCGGGTTTGTCATGTGGTCCTCCTGGGCGCACCTTAGCGCAAGGCTGGGTCAGTGAAAATCGCGTGATTTCGGTATCACGCGGACATTCCGCGGGTGCGTTCGCGGTGCCACCTGACCCGGGATAGGATGCGTCGGATGATCGCCACGCACGGTCGTCGCCGGCACTTTTTCTGCCGATAGCCGGTCAAGCCGCCCCGTTCCGTTCTCCAGCCTGTCGGCGACCACATGGATAATGCGGCCATCCGTCTGGACCCTGCCATGTACGATGAGCAACCGCGCGGCCATGATCACAGCGCGATACTGCTTGAACAGATTGGGCCAGATCACAAGGTTCGCCACACCGCCCTCATCCTCCAAAGTGATGAAACACACACCCTTGGCGCTGCCCGGTTTTTGCCGCACCAGCACCAGACCGGCCAAGGACACCCCCTGTCCGTGGCCCATATGGATCAGGTTTTCCGTCGCGGCAAACCCCTGTTTACGCAAGCTCGTGCGAAAAAAGCTCATCGGATGGGCCTTCAAACTCAGACGCAGCGTCTGGTAATCGGCCACCACATGCTCCGCCTGCGGCATGGCGGGCAGGTGCACCTCCGGCTCCGGCCCTTCAGTCGCCGCCTCGGCATGATCGAAGATAGGCAAAGATGGCGCGTCGCGCAGCGCTTCGGCTTGCCACAATGCACCGCGCCGGTCGATCCCCATGGACCGCATGGCATCTGCTGCCGCCAGCTTGCCCACCTGCCCCCGGTCCAGCCGCGCCCGCGCCTTCAGGTCCGCCACGTCGACAAACGGCGTGTCCCGCGCGGCCATGATCCGGTGCCCCGCATCTTCGCGCATCCCGTCCACCTGCCGCAACCCCAGGCGCAGCGCAAAGCCGTTCGCACAAGGCTCCAACGTGCAGTCCCAATCCGAGTAATTCACATCCACGCCGCGCACCTCGACCTCGTGATCGCGGGCATCCCGCACGATCTGCGCGGGCGCGTAGAACCCCATCGGCTGGGAATTGAGCAGCGCACAGGCAAAAGCGGCAGGGTAATGACATTTCATCCACGACGACACATAGACCAGCAAGGCAAAACTTGCCGCGTGGCTTTCGGGAAATCCGTAATCCCCGAACCCCTTGATCTGGTTGAAGCACCGCTCCGCGAAGTCCCGGTCATAGCCGCGCGCGACCATCCGCCCCACCAGCTTGTTCTGTAGCGCCTCGATCGTTCCGCGCGACCGGAACGTGGCCATTGCCTTGCGCAATTCGTTGGCTTCCTTCGGCGAAAACCGCGCCGCATCGATGGCGATCTTCATCGCCTGCTCCTGAAAGATCGGCACGCCCAGCGTCCGCCCGAGGATGCGCAACAATTCGTCCTGCGGATACTCCGGCCCCGGCGCTGGATAGCTCACGCCTTCGATCCCCTGACGGCGGCGCAGATAGGGATGCACCATGTCGCCCTGAATAGGCCCGGGCCGAACGATGGCGACCTCGATCACCAGATCGTAAAACCTGCGTGGCCGCAGCTTGGGCAGCATCGCCATCTGCGCGCGGCTTTCCACCTGAAACACGCCAAGCGAATCGCCCGCGCACAGCATGTCGTAAGTATCCACATCATCCGCAGGAATGCTGGCCAGATCATGATCCACTCCGTGATGCGCCCGCAAAAGGTTAAACCCCTTGGCGATGCAGGTCAGCATCCCCAGCGCGAGGATATCCACCTTGAAAAGGCCCAGCGCGTCAATGTCGTCCTTGTCCCACTCGATGAACGACCGATCGGGCATGGCCCCGTTACCGATGGGGACCATCTCCGTCAAAGGCCGCTCGGTCAGGATGAACCCGCCCACATGCTGGCTCAGATGCCGCGGCATCCCGGTCATTTCCCGCGCCAGATGAATCACGCGGCGCAAATAAGGATCAGACAGATCCATCCCCGCCTCGCGCACGCGATCATCGCCGACATCGGCCTCGAAACTGCCCCAGACCGTACTGGCAAGCTTGGAGGTCACGTCCTCCGACAGCCCCATCGCCTTACCGACCTCGCGAATGGCGGACCGTGGCCGGTAATGGATCACCGTCGCACACAGCCCCGCCCGCTCGCGCCCGTATTTGGTATACATGTACTGGATGACCTCTTCGCGCCGCTCATGCTCGAAATCCACGTCGATATCCGGCGGCTCCTCCCGCTCCTCACTGAGAAACCGTTCGAACAGCACGTCATGCTCCGCAGGATCGACAGAAGTCACACCAAGACAGAAACACACGGCAGAGTTCGCGGCCGACCCGCGTCCCTGACACAGGATCGGCGGGCTGGCCTCTTGACGGGCAAAACGGACGATATCGTGAATGGTCAGAAAATACCGCGCGATCTTCTTGGTACGGATCAGCGAGAATTCCTTTTCGATGGTGGCACGCACATGCTCAGGCACGCCAGCAGGATACCGCCACGCGGCACCCTCCCACGTCAACCGCTCCAACTCTTCTTGCGCAGACCGCCCCTCCGGGACGATCTCATGCGGATACTCATAGCGCAGATCGGCCAGTGAAAACGCGGCCGCATCCGCCACTGCCCGCGTCGCAGCAATCGCATGCGGCCAGCGCGCGAAAAGACGGCACATCTCGTCTGGCGACTTCAGATGCCGCTCCGCATTAGCCTCCAGCAGATAGCCCGCAGCGTCAATCGTCACCCCTTCGCGGATGCACGTCATCACATCCTGCACAGGTCGGCGCGCGGGGACATGATACAACACGTCATTCGTCGCCAGTATCCCCAGACCATGCCGCCGCGCGATCCGATCCAGCCGCGAAATCCGCGCCACATCGTCTCCGCGATAATGATACGAAACCGCCACATGCCTCAACCCCGGCAACGCCCGCACCAAACGCCCCAACCCCGCCTCGAAGCGGTCCACCCCCTCTGGCGGCACCACGATCAGCTGCAACCCCTCGCAATGCGCCCCCAACATCTCCAACGTCAGATGCGTCTCGCCCTTGATCTGCCAGCCACCCTCCACATCCACCATCTTGCCCTTGCTCAACAAAACCGACAGCCGGGCATAGCCCGCGCGATCAACCGGATAGGCCAGAAACTCGGTGCCACACATCAACACCAGCCGCGCGCCGATCACAGGCCGCACCTTCGCTTTCGCCGCTTCCGTATGCACCCTCACCACACCCGCAAGCGTGTTGCGATCCGCGATACCGATACTATGATATCCCAGCAAATTCGCCGTGGCCGTCAGATCAACCGCATCCGAAGCGGCCCGCAGAAACGAGAAACAACTCGCCAGCCCCAGCTCCACAAAAGGGCCGGGTTCGTTCCAGTAAAACGGATCCTCTCCCGCAAGTGTTCGCCGCTTATATCCCTCCTGCTGAGGCACCTTTCATTGTTCTCCAAATATCCAGAACGGGATGGTGGGCGGGGCGTCGTCGCAGACGCGCGTCGCACATCATCACACGAAAACACCGTGTAGAAACCATAGCGGATCACTGCCGCGCCCATCCCCCAACACACCATCCCGGAAAATCCAGAACCGCCGCCCGTCCTGCACCTCGACCTTGTAATAATCCCGCAACCGTGTCCCCGGACGGTCGCGCCACCACTCTGGTGCAATCCGTTCCGGCCCTTCATGCCGTGCCGTCAGATACGCCACCCGCCGCCAGCGAAACCGCGCGGGTGGCCCTTCGGGCACGGCGTAGAGAACCGCGATCTCTTCCGCCGGATCATAAAGCTTCAGGGGTCGTACACGCCTTACTCCCGGTGCGGCGACCGCCGAATGTGCCAATGCGGGGACCCGCCGCTCCACCCGCTCTGGTACATGGCTCTGGACGAACGCCGACCAAGTCACCTTTTCCGGTCCCAGCTTCGCCGCCAAACGATCCAAAAGCGCGGCCACGTCCGCCCCCGCGTCTCGCGCGCCGTCCAGCCTGTCCTGGTGCAACGCCAACGGCTCCACGAGCATTGCCTCCAACGTCAGCAAATCAAACCCAAAGCCAGGGTCCACCCCGTCCAACTTGCCCGACAGCAACCGAACCATATGCGCCACATCTCGGCTTGCACCCGCCGTTGCCACATCCCGCGACCGCCATTCGCCATCAACCCGGTAGATTGTCAGCCGCAAGCGCCGCGCGCCCTGTTGCGCCTGTGCAAGCTGCCAACTTAAATCATCCGCAAGCGCATTCAGATGCGGCACCGGGTCCATCACCGGCTCCGCCAACCGCACCCGCGCGATGAACTGCACTTCATCCGCCGGTGCGTTCAGCGGATCAGCCGCACGGCCCAGGGCGCGGTCCAGCAAGATCAACGGATTCGCCTTTGCCTCCGCCCCTGCAAAGCGCCGCATCAGCGACAGACGCGGCACGTCCGCCAAGGCACCCAGCGTTTTCAACCCCAACCGAACCAGCAACTGCTCCGTCTTCTCCGGCAATTCCAGCGCGGCCACCGGCAACGGGGCCAGCACCTCGCTCAGGTCATCGGCCCCACAGATCACACCGCC
>JAGXFI010000028.1 GCA_024637305.1 Sulfitobacter sp. | reverse complement strand
TTGGGGCGGTCCTTCGGGTCCGCCCCTTTTCTTTTGTGCGCTGCTGTTGTTGTGTGAGCCCGAACAAGGAGGCACCGCCATGGGGTTGCAGGACATCAAAGACAGGATCGCCGCGGCAGAGCGGGAAGCAGGAAGGGTGCCGGGTTCGGTCAAGCTGATCGCGGTCAGCAAGGTGCAGCCCGACGCGCGTGTCGACGCGGTTCTGAAGGACGGTCATCGTCTGTTTGGTGAAAACCGCGTGCAGGAGGCGGCAGGTAAATGGCCCGGTTTCCGAGACACCTATGACGGGATCGACCTTCACCTCATCGGCCCGCTGCAGACCAACAAAGCCCGCCAGGCGATGGAGCTTTTCGACGCGATCCACACCGTTGACCGGCCGAAACTGGCCAAGACCCTTGCACGGCTCGCGCAGGAAATCGGCCAATGTCCACGCCTTTTCGTTCAGGTGAATACCGGTGAGGAAGAGCAAAAAGCGGGCGTTGCGCCGCAGGACACTGACGCGTTGGTCGCGCAATGCCGCGCGCTGGACCTGCCGGTACAAGGGTTGATGTGCATTCCCCCCGAGGATGAGGAGCCGGCCCTGCATTTCGCACTGCTCGCCAAGATTGCGGCGCGCAACGGGCTGGAGGGGCTGTCGATGGGGATGAGCGGTGATTTCGAGCGTGCGATAGCGCTGGGGGCGACGCATATCCGCGTGGGCTCGGCTATTTTTGGCGAACGGGTGACTGAATAGTTCCGGGTTGAGTCAAATATGCGTGGCATGAGCGTTGCTGCGTCGTCATGGATATTTGAGGAACAATGAAATCAGGAAACGATCAATCTTGTCGCCGGGGTAATCTTGCGGGCGATCCGGTGCAGGGCGTCGCGTCTTAGTGCCACGCAGCCTTCGGTCGGATACCCGGCGCGGCGGTACTGGTGGATGAAAATGGCGGAACCACGATGCGGCACGGCGCTGGGCCAGTTCCAGTCGGTGAGAAGGATCAGATCATAAAGCGGATCGGCGCGGCGGAGGCGTTCATGGCTATGCGGATAGGGTGCGCGGACCATGGTATTGTAATCCTCTGCCGCCGGATCATCCGACCACAGGTCGCCGGGCAGGATCGGAACAGCCCAATCTGCTGGCCGGGCCATGCGATCGGGGCGGTAAAGCATTCCGACGAGACGATGAACGCCTTGCGGCGTTGCTCCGTCGCCTTCGCGCTTGCGGCTTGAGATGCCGGTTTTGCCGATTGTGCAGGGGTATCGCACCCCTTGAAACCGCAAGCCCAGCGGTGTCAGGACCATGTCGTCCGGCGTCAAAGCAGATGTCCGGATTTCGAAGCCTTGGTCGCGAGATACGCGGCGTTGTGGCGGTTTTCGCCCACCGCCAGCGGCACACGTTCGGCCACGGAGATACCTGAGGCTGTTATCATGTCCACCTTGCGGGGGTTGTTTGTCAGAAGCCGGACTGCCGAAAACCCCATCAGTTTCAGGATATCCGCGCCCAGCCGGAAATCGCGCTCGTCATCCTCGAATCCCAGCCGGTGGTTGGCTTCGACCGTGTCGAAACCCTGATCCTGCAAGGAATAGGCGCGCATTTTGTTGGCAAGGCCGATGCCACGCCCTTCCTGATTGAGATACAGCAACACGCCGTTTCCCTCCGCACCCATCTGCGCCAGCGCCGCGCGCAACTGTGGCCCGCAATCGCATTTCAGGCTGCCCATCAGGTCACCGGTAAAGCACGCGGAGTGCAACCGGCACAGGACGGGCTTTGCCCTGTCAGGGCGGCCGATTTCGATTGCGTAATGCTCTTCGCCGCCGTCCTCGGGGCGAAAGATATGCAAACGGCCAGCTTCGGACACTTCCATCGGCAAACGGGCATGCACCACCGGGTACAGCACCCCAGGCCGGATCGCCTCTACATCGGACAGAGCGAGAGTTGTCAAACCTTCAAGCCCGGCAAGCGACGCCTTTGGCAGAACCAGCGCGGCGGGCAAAAGTCGTGCGGTTTTTGTCAGCACAAGCGCGGCGCGATGCACGTCCGCAGCGCCCTCGCGCACGGTGCGCAGCGGCCCTTTCATCGGCGCGCGCAAATCATTTGCCGGGTTCGCAATGTCACGGACCCAGTCTATTGACGCATCGCCCGGCATCGTGACACGGGCGAGGTCTCCATCATAGGCCCGCGCCTTGAGCGTTTCGGCCCGCCGTGCAGTAATCGCGATCACCGGATCGCCGCCCAATGCCTGCACGTCCACCAGCCGTTGCCTGCTGAGTGTCTCTATCGCCAGCACCAGCGCCCCGTCGATGACAATGGGCACACCCATGCGCAAATCTGACCGCGCACGGGCGAGGATCTCTATTGAATCAGGCGTCAGGGACATGGCTTGTGTTACAACTTTCCGTTGGTCTTGAAAGATATCTAGGTCATGCACGGCGAAATTGAAACATTTGACGCGCAAACTGCACGCGCCCGTGAAGTGCCTTGTTCCAAACGTGATGCGGCGTATCTCTTTACCCAAACACATGGAGAACAACGATGGCCCAGCTCAAGAAGATCCTTCTGGTGGACGACGATGACGACCTGCGCGAAGCGCTGAGCGAACAATTGATCATGACCGAAGATTTCGACGTTTTCGAGGCCGCAAATGGGGCCGATGCCATGTCTCGCGCCAAGGAAGCGTTTTATGATCTGGTGATTCTCGACGTGGGGCTGCCCGACACAGACGGACGGGAATTGTGCCGATTGATGCGTAAACAAGGCGTGAAAAGCCCCATCATGATGCTCACCGGGCATGACGGTGACGCGGACACGATCCTTGGGCTTGATGCGGGGGCGAACGATTACGTGGCCAAACCGTTCAAGTTTCCCGTCTTGTTGGCCCGCATCCGCGCGCAACTCCGCCAGCATGAGCAGTCCGAGGACGCTATCTTTCAACTCGGGCCTTACACTTTCAAACCTTCGATGAAGATGCTGATTACAGAGGACGACAAAAAGATTCGCCTGACGGAAAAAGAGACCAACATCCTCAAGTTTTTGCATCGCTCAACCGAAGGTGTTGTGCCGCGGGACGTGCTTTTACACGAGGTCTGGGGGTACAACGCAGGCGTTACCACTCACACGCTGGAGACCCATATTTATCGCCTTCGCCAGAAAATAGAACCAGATCCGTCCAATGCGCGCCTTCTTGTGACCGAATCTGGCGGTTACAGATTGATTGCATGAGCCGGGGATCGCTTGGTGCACCATAGACCTCCTCCCCTTGGTCGGTGCCTGCATTGCGTCTGCCTTCCCGGCTCGTGCTACCCGCCTTGGGTGTCCGGTTTCATAGACACCCACCTCCCTGTTGGACTGGCCGGGCCTTCGGGTCCGGCCTTTTTTCATGCGCGTTTCGACATGGCGGACAGGTTCTGACCGCGTTAGGGTGCGCCCTACATTGACCTGCCGGAGCGACCCATGCCCTTCACCCTTGCCACCTGGAACATCAACTCCGTCCGTTTGCGCGAACCGTTGGTGAATAAACTGCTGGACGAAGAATCGCCCGACATTCTTTGTCTCCAGGAATGCAAAAGCCCGGTGGACAAGATCCCGACCGAAGCATTTGCCGCCGCAGGCTATACTCATATGGTTGCGCGCGGGCAAAAGGGGTACAACGGCGTCGCGATTCTGTCGAAGCTGCCCATTCGCGATGCGGGCGACCAGGATTTCGCCCAACTCGGCCATGCCCGCCATGTCGCCGCCACGCTGGAAAACGGTACGACGATCCACAACTTCTACGTTCCCGCCGGCGGCGATATACCGGACCGCGAGGTGAACGAAAAATTCGGGCAAAAGCTCGATTATCTTTCGCAGATGCGCGACTGGTTCCACGGTGACAAGCCGCAAAAGGCGATACTCGTTGGTGATCTCAATATTGCCCCGCGCGAGGATGATGTCTGGGGCCACAAGCAACTGCTCAAGGTGGTCAGCCATACCCCTGTCGAAGTCGAGGCGCTGGCCGCGACGCAGGATGCGGGCGGGTGGGTCGACATTACCCGTCAGGACATCCCGGACGGCAATCTCTATAGCTGGTGGAGCTATCGCGCCCGCGATTGGGATGCCGCCGACAAGGGGCGCAGGCTTGATCATATCTGGGCAACACCCGATATCTCCACCGCTGCTCACAGCAGTCGCATTTTACGCCATGTGCGTGGCTGGGAAAAACCCAGCGACCACGCGCCGGTTTTTGCGACATTCGACCTTTGAATCAGATGCCCGCAGCCTCATATAGAGACAAACGCGCAAGCGAGAGGAAAATGACATGATGGATTTGAACCTGACCGCCAGCCCCGCCCCCGATGCCGACCTGATAAAGGACAGCACCGAGGCGACATTCATGGCCGATGTGATCGAGGCGTCCCAGACGACGCCGGTGATCGTAGACTTCTGGGCCCCCTGGTGCGGCCCTTGCAAAACGCTTGGCCCGCAGCTTGAAGACGCCGTGCGCGCCGCCAAGGGGGCGGTCAAGATGGTCAAGGTCAACGTGGACGAAGCGCAAGCCCTCGCCGGGCAGTTGCAAATCCAGTCGATCCCAACCGTCTATGCCTTTCACAAGGGTCAGCCGGTCGACGGTTTTCAGGGGGCCGTGCCGCAATCCGAACTCAAGGCCTTCGTCGACCGTGTGGTGAAGGCAGGGGGCGGCGAAGCGCCGTCCGACACCTTGGCTGATGCGGTTGCGGCGGCAGAGGATATGTTGACCGAAGGCGCGGCGCTTGATGCGGCACAAACTTTTGCCGCGATCCTGGGCGAAGACCCGTTGCACGCGCCTGCCTACGGCGGCCTTGTCCGGGCGCATATTGCCGCAGGGGATCTGGATCAGGCCGAAGCAGTCCTGAATGGTGCCCCGATAGAAATTTCCAAGTCGCCGGAACTGGACGCCGCACATGCCCAGCTTGATCTCGCACGACAGGCCGCAAATGCCGGTCCCGTAACAGAGCTGCAAGCTGCTGTCGAGGCAGACGCGGACGACCATCAGGCGCGTTTTGACCTTGCAAAGGCGCTTTATGCCTCCGGTGATGCCGAAGGTGCAGTGACGCATCTGCTGGACCTGTTCCGGCGCGACCGCGAATGGAACGATGCGGCGGCCAAGACGCAGCTTTTCACCATTTTCGAAGCACTTGGGGCAAAGGATCCAGTTGCACTCAACGGGCGCCGCAAACTCAGCTCGATGATATTTGCCTGAACGCTGCATCACACTAGGTATACCGGTATGATAACCCCGACAGAATTACCGGATACGATTCCAATTTTTCCGCTGGCTGGCGCATTGCTGCTGCCGCGCTCGCGGCTCCCGTTGCACATCTTTGAACCGCGCTATCTTCAGATGATCGAAGACGCACTCAAGACGCCGGGACGCCTAATCGGAATGATCCAGCCAAACGTGGTGCCCGGTCGTGAAGGGCCGGGCCTGCAGACCATTGGCTGTGCCGGACGCATCACGCAATTCTCCGAGACGGAGGATGGCCGCTATATGGTTACTCTTGGCGGTGTGTCGCGGTTCCGGGTGCTGCGCGAGATAGAAGGCTTCAACCCCTATCGTCGATGCGACGTGGCGTGGGAAGGATTTGAGCGGGACCTCGGCAAAGATGAGGCCGATGACAATTTCAACCGCAGGAAATTCCTGGACACGTTGGGCCGCTATTTCGATGCGCAAGGTCTTTCCGCCGATTGGGACACTCTGAAAGAAGCGGATGACGAGCTGTTGATAAACTCGCTTTCCATGATGCTCGATTTCGATTCAGAGGACAAACAGGCGCTGCTTGAGGCACCTTCCCTGTCCACCCGTCGCGAAACGCTTGTGACGCTGATCGAATATGCCATGCGTGGTGGTGGTGACGGGGAGATGATGCAATGACGGATAATGGCGTCCAATTCGACCGCCGCATGCTGGAAGCGTTGATTTGCCCCCGCACGCGGACAACGCTTTCTTACGATGCCGACGCGCAAGAGCTTGTCTCGAAGGCGGCAGGCCTCGCCTATCCGATCCGCAACGGTATCCCCGTCATGCTCGTCGATGAGGCGCGCACGCTCGACTAAAGCGGTTGACCGCGCATCAGACGGGGCAACTCACCGGTCAATCCGGCAGCTTCGCGAATGAAACCGCGCCGCAATCCGGGCAGCGCGCTCACGATCCCCATGCCGACATCACGCGCCATCCTGAGAAAAGCGTTATCGTTTGAAAACAGCCGGTTGAAGCTGTCGGTCGCCAGCGCCAAAGTCGCGTTATCGAACCGCCGCCACTGGCTGTAGCGCGCCAGCACCAACGCGCTGCCAACGTCTTCGCCACGCCGCAACGCATCGGCTAGAACCTCGGCCAGCGCTGCGACGTCGCGCAAGCCCGCATTCAGCCCCTGGCCAGCAATCGGATGAACACCATGCGCCGCATCGCCCACCAGCGCGACGCGATCCGCCACCATATCATGGGCCAGCGACAGGCTCAGCGGATAGGTATAACGTCCCCCGGCAAGCGAAATCTCTCCCAGAAAATCGCCGAAACGCGGGCGCAGAATTTCCAGATACGCTTCATCGTCAAGCGCGTTGATCCGTGCCGCATTGGCGTCCGTTTCGCTCCACACGATGGAACTGCGGTTCCCGGTCAGCGGCAGGATCGCAAGCGGTCCCGGCGGCATAAAGAACTGATGCGCCACACCGCCATGCGCCCGCTCATGACTGATCGCGCATACCAGCGCGGCCTGTCCATAACCCCAACCAACCCGCTTGATCCCCGCCCGCCGCGCCGTCCCGGATCCGCGCCCGTCAGCACCGACAAGCAACCGCGCGCGCAGCGTCTCGCCACTGTCCAAGGTCAGCGTCACACCCGCCACATCGGAATCTTGCGCAACAACCGAAACGCCATTTCGCAGGGTAATCGCATTGCTTTTCTCGACAGCGTTCAGCAATGCCCGCCGCAGATGGCGATCCTCGACCATGTGACCCATCGGGCCTTCCTCGATCTCGGCATGGTCGAAATGCATCCAGAGTGGTGACGGACCTTTGCCGGCACGACCGTCCGTCACCTTGATCTCCAGCATCGGCTGCGCATCATCCGCGACCGCCTCCCAGACGCCAAGGCCTTGCAGCAACCGCACCGAGGTCAACGCCAGCGCATAGGACCGCCCGTCGAACCCCGCGCCGCCGAGCCTGGCCAAAGGCTGCGTGTCAATCAGCGTTACCCGCAGGCCCGCCTGTGCCAGACCAAGCGCGAGGGCAGGGCCGTTCAACCCGCCTCCGACGATAGCAATATCGGTATCATAATCCATGTCTCTTGATAGAGCGCGCGGCGGGGGATTGTCCATGTGCCCAACGGTCGCTACCGTCAGCCTGGGCAATGGGGGGAAGACTATGCAGGAATGGCTGAAAATGACCGCGGCGGACCTTGGACGCGGGATCGAGGCAGGTGAGATCGACCCCGTGACCCTGTGCGACACCTATCTTGCCGCCATTGACGCGCATCCGCTGAAGGATCGCATCTATGCCCGCGTCACCTATGACCGCGCCCGTGCCGAAGCCTCTGCCGCAGCAGCGCGCGCCAAGGCTGGCCGCCGGCTGTCCCCGCTGGATGGCGTGCCGATCAGCTGGAAAGATCTGGTCGACAGCGCCGGTGTCGGGACCGAAGCGGGATCGAAGCTGTTGGCGGGGCGGGTGCCCGATCGGGATGCGACCGTACTGGCCACCGCAACGGCCATGGGGCTGGTCTGTCTCGGCAAGGTTCACATGGCAGAACTCGCTTTTTCAGGTCTCGGCTATAACCCCTCGACGGCCACGCCTCCTTGCGTCAACAACCAAGACGCCGTTGCCGGCGGATCATCTTCCGGCTCTGCGGCCTCCGTTGCCTTCGGCCTTGCCGCAGCCAGCATCGGGTCGGACACCGGCGGTTCGGTGCGGGTGCCGGCTGCGTGGAATGATCTGGTTGGCCTCAAGACCACTGCTGGCCGGTTGTCTCTTGAAGGAATCGTACCCCTCGCGTTGAAATTCGACACGCTCGGTCCGCTTTGCCGCTCAGTCGAGGACGCCGCCATGCTGCTGGCAGCGATGGAGGGGACGAAACCTGCCGACTTGCGCCACGCCGACCTTGAGGGACTGCGCTTTGCACTGCTGGAAACCGTCGCAATGACGGACCTGCGCGAAGAGCCGGACACGGCGATGCAATTCGCCCTCGACTGGTTGCGCGAGGCGGGTGCCGTGATCGAGAAAATCGAAATCCCCGCTGTCGCCAACGCGATGGATCTCAGCGCTTGCCTATATACATCAGAGGCTTACGGCCTATGGCGTGACGTGATAAACGCTGACCCGGACGCTATGTTCTCCGAGATCCGCACGCGGTTCGAGCTGGGCAAAGGGTTCTCCGCGCCCGATTATGTCGCCGCCTGGGCCAAGCTGGAAGGCGCGCGCATGGCCTACGACCAGGCCACCGCGCGATTCGATGCTGTCCTGCTGCCAACCGTTTCGATCCTGCCCCCCGAGCTCGACCGCCTGAAAAGCGATCGCGACTTTTATGTCACCGAAAATCTCCTTGCTCTGCGAAACACACGCATCGCCAACCTGATGGGCCTTTGTGCGCTGACCCTCCCCACCGGAGAGCCAAGCTGCGGGCTGATGATGATGTCGCCCCCCGACACCGAAGAGCATCTTTTGCGCCTTGGTGCCGCCGTCGAAAAAGTATTAAGCGCCGCCTGACAGAAAAGACACAGACCCGGTTGATCGGAAACGTTTTTCTGGACGTGGGGACGGGCCTTGGGTACTTTGATCCAAACGGGGCGACCATGATCCCGATCCGAGGCAGTTTTAATGAAGTTTCCAGAGCGGTTTTCGAACCTTCCGGCTCATGTGTGGCCGCGTCTGCGCGCGCTTTTGGACGCGCACGAAG
>JAGXFI010000175.1 GCA_024637305.1 Sulfitobacter sp. | reverse complement strand
TGTGTAGTGACAATCGCACACCTCTGCGATAGATGCTGCGCCACTACAGATGCCGAAGGAAAAGATCCGAGTGACTATGACGGAAACATTTGGGGCGAAAAGAATGAAGCAGGGGACATTTCTGCCGGACGATTATCGGCCCGCAGATGATGAACCGTTCATGAACGAACGGCAGGTTGAATATTTCCGGCGCAAGCTTCTCGACTGGAAGTCAGAGTTGCAGGCCGGAAGCCGCGATACGATCGAAGCGCTTCAGGATGGTACCCGCAACATCCCCGACGTGACCGACCGCGCCTCTGAGGAAACCGATCGCGCGCTGGAATTGCGGACCCGCGATCGCCAGCGCAAACTGGTATCCAAGATCGACGCGGCGCTGCGCCGGATTGATGACGGTGAATTCGGTTACTGTTCAGTCACCGGCGATCCGATCTCGCTCAAGCGGCTGGATGCACGGCCCATCGCCACGATGAGCCTTGAGGCGCAGGAAAAACATGAGCGTCGCGAGAAAGTCCACCGCGACGACTGATCCGCCTGACGGGCGAAGACACTGAAACGCCGTGGCCGACGCTGCGGCGTTTTGCATTTGGGAATGTGGTGATGAAGCTCAACAATGCGATAGTGATCGGGGCGGGGATCGGCGGTCTGACTGCTGCCATCGCGCTGGCCCAACGCGGTGTGGCCGTTACGGTGCTTGAGCAATCGGATGCGATCCGCGAAGTTGGCGCGGGGTTGCAGATAAGCCCCAACGGATTGGCGGTCCTGCGCGCCTTGAAGCTGGAGCGGGCGTTGGAGGACAAGCGCGCCGTGCAGGCCCGCGCCGTAGCTTTGCGCGCGTTTGACCGCGAGAGCGAAGTTGCACGTCTTGATCTGACCCGCCAGCCGGATCAGCGCTATCTGTTCGTGCATCGCGCGGATCTCATCGACTTGCTGGCACAGGCCGCACGCCGCGCAAATGTATCGCTGGAACTGGATGTAAAAGTCGCCGAAGTGATACTGGGCGGCACATTGCCAAGCTTGACGATGGAGGACGGAACGACCCGCCAGGCCGAGCTGATTATCGGGGCCGATGGCCTGCATTCCCGCGCCCGGATCGCTCTGAACGGGCCGGATGCCGCACGGTTCACCGGTCAGGTCGCCTGGCGCGCCACGATTCCAAATGTGGTGGACCATCCGCCCGAGGCGCAAGTGACGATGGGTGCCGGCCGCCATCTGGTAAGCTATCCGTTGCGCAGGGGTACCTTGGTGAACCTCGTCGCCGTCGAGGAGCGTAAGGAATGGGCAGCCGAAGGCTGGCACCATGCGGATGATCCCGCCAATCTCGTAGCGGCTTTTGCGGCGTTCGGTGGCAAGGCCGGGGCAATGCTGGCGGACGTGACGCAGGTGTCGCTTTGGGGGCTGCACCGCCATCCGGTCGCGGCCTGCTGGCACAAAGAGGGCGTTGCGCTGCTTGGCGATGCCGCGCATCCGACGCTGCCGTTTCTGGCGCAAGGGGCGAACATGGCGCTGGAAGATGCATGGGTCCTGGCCGATGCACTGTCTGCGCGTCCCCTCGATCAAGCGCTGGCGGCATATCAGTCCAGACGGCATGCGCGCGTCACAAAGGTCATCAATGCGGCCAACCGGAACGCATGGCGGTATCATCTGCGCCGTGGCCCTGTCCGGTCGCTGGCGCATGCTGGGTTAACTGCTGCAAGCCGGTTCGCGCCGGGGCGCATGCTGGGGGCGTTCGACTGGCTTTACCACCATGATGTGACCAAGGGCCAAGGGGTCTGACGCGGACATGGACCGGGGGCAGCGACACCCCCGGCGCGTCGAGGTAAAGACGCGATCAGGTCTTGGCGCGCTGCACCATGCCGAAAAGGTCTCGCGGGTCGTCAGGGTCGGCCAGCAGGTCAAGCGGGTGGAAAAACTGCGTCCCGGCGATCTGGTCCCGCACATAGCGCAGGGCCGAGAAATCCTCGATCGCAAAGCCGACACTGTCAAAAAGGGTGATCTGCTTGTCATCGGTCCGGCCCGCTGCCTGACCGGCCAGAACCTGCCAGAATTCGGTGACCGGATGATCCGGATCCAACTGCTGGATCTCGCCCTCGATGCGGGTTTGTTCGGGATATTCCACAAAGATGCCGGCGCGGTGCAGAATCGCAGGGGCCAATTCGGTCTTGCCGGGGCAATCGCCGCCGATGGCGTTGATATGGACGCCTGCGCCGATCATGTTGTCCGTCAGAATGGTCGCGTACTGCTTGTCGGCCGTGCAGGTGGTGATGATCTGGGCACCCAGCATCGCTTCTTCGGCAGTCTTGCATACCACAACGTCAAGGCCGTGCCCCGCAAGGTTCGCCGCACATTTCAACGTGGCGGCGGGGTCGGTGTCGTAAAGGCGGACCTCTGTGATGCCGACAATGGCTTTCATCGCGAGGCTCTGAAACTCGGATTGCGCGCCGTTGCCGATCATCGCCATGGTCTTGGCGTTTTTTGGGGCCAGCACCCGCGCCACCAGTGCCGAGGTCGCCGCCGTACGCAGAGCCGTCAGGATCGTCATCTCGGACAGCAGCACCGGATATCCCGTGGCCACATCCGACAAGAGGCCAAAGGCGGTCACCGTCTGCAATCCGTCGCGCGTGTTGTCGGGGTGTCCGTTTACGTATTTGAATCCGTAGACGTCGCCGTCCGATGTCGGCATCAGCTCGATCACGCCGACGTCGGAATGGCTGGCCACGCGGGGCGTCTTGTCGAACAGCTCCCAACGGCGGAAGTCAGCCTCGATGGCGTCGGCAATGCCGCACAGCATCTGCTCGATCCCGATGTGGTGGATCAACTTCATCATGTGATCGACGGAAACGAAAGGCACCAGCGCCTTGTCTGAGGGGGTTGTCATGGTCACTCCTGAAATCAATGGGTAGCGGTCTAATAGGCTCGCGTCGGACGGTCGAACACGCGGCGGCCCAAAGCGGAGGCGGCCAGATCGACCATAAGCTGCGCTGTACGCCCGCGTTCGTCCAGAAACGGATTCAGCTCAACCAGATCGAGCGAAGTCATCAGTCCGCTGTCATGGAGCATTTCCATCACCAGATGACCTTCGCGGACAGTCGCACCGCCGGGGACGGTCGTGCCGACAGCAGGCGCGACCGACGGGTCCAGAAAGTCCACATCGAGCGAGACATGCAGCAGCCCGTTCGCGGCGGTGACACGGTCGAGAAATGCGGTCAGTGGCGTGGCGATGCCGGTCTCGTCGATCTCGCGCATGTCGACACGCTGGATCGCCGTTTCCTGAAGCGCCGCGCGTTCGGCGGAATCGACGGAGCGCAGACCAATGATCGCGATATTCTCCTGCGGCAGGTGATAGGGCAGGGTGGGAAAACCGTCGAACCCCTCGCGGCCAGTGACATAGCCCAGCGGGGTGCCGTGCAGATTCCCGCTGTCGGTGGTGTCGGGCGTATGAAAATCGCTGTGCGCGTCCAACCATAGAACAAACAGCGGTCGCCCGGCAGCCTGTGCATGACGCATTGCCCCCAGCACCGAACCGAGCGCCAACGCGTGATCGCCGCCCATGATGATCGGCAGTCCATCCGCGAAGGCTTCTTCGGTCGCATCCGCTAGGCTTTGGGTCCAGGCGATGGTTTCGTTCAGGGCGTGTAACCTTGGATGCGCAACATCGGCAAAGCTGCGCGGTGCGACGTTGCCGCGGTCTTCGACGCTGTGGCCCAGATCGCGCAGCGCACGGTCCAGACCGGCAGTGCGGTATGCGTCCGGCCCCATCAGGCAGCCCAGGCGGCGTTTGCCGCTGTCCATCGGTGCGCCAATCAGAATGCAGTTTTGTTGGGTCATGGGAATCCTCGGATTGTGTTGCGCAACAGCTATCTGCCTAATGCGGACGAATTCCAGAGATCAAATTGATCGAATTGGTCTATAATGAACCGAATCGGAGGTAAATGTGGACGAAACGGACGAACGACTGATCGCGGCGCTGCGCCATGATGCGCGCGCATCCCTGTCAGACCTTGCCGCAACGCTTGAAATGTCCCGGACCACGGTGCGCGCGCGCCTCTCACGGCTACGAGATCGCGGCGATATCGTCGGATTTACGGTGGTTACACGGGCAGACGTGGCGCGCGATCCGGTGCGCGCCATGATGATGATCGGGATCGAGGGGCGTGGCACCGACCGTGTCATCCGCCAGCTATCCGGGATGAGCGAGGTGCGCGCGGTGCATTCGACCAACGGTCGTTGGGACGTCATCGTTGAAATCGGGGCCGAAGCGTTAGGGCAGGTTGACGATGTCTTGAACCGCATCCGCAAGCTGGATGGCGTTGTCGCGAGTGAAACCAGCCTGCTGTTGAGTACGAAGAAATCGAGCTAGGCGCGGCGCGCCGCCATGATCCAGACGATGGCCAGTGCGGCAGAGAATATCATGTTCCAGCCTGCCATGCTGACCCCCAACATTTGCCATGGAATTTCATCGCAGCGGACCAGCGGCGCATTCATGATCTGGTTCATCAGGTCATCCGGGCTCAACCCGCCGATCCCGCTGGAGGTGCAGGTGGCCGGGCCTTGCCACCAGGCCTGCTCGACACCGGCGTGGTAAAGACCGATGCCGGCGGTCGTCAGCGCCGCCAGCGCACCAAGCCATGCCAACTGAAAACGTCCCGTCAAAATCGCAAGAATGCCAATCGCCACCGCTGCGGCATGTGGCCAGCGTTGCCAGAGGCACAGCTTGCACGGCGCAAGCCCGCCCAGGTGCTGGAACGCGAACGCCCCTAAAAGCAGCGCGGCAGACCCCAACGCCGCAAACGCAAGGAGACGGCGCGCGGTCACAGCAGCCTCACGGCGAAAAAGCCGCCAAACAGCAAGGCGATGGCCACGGTGAACATCAGCCCGAGCCGCCGTTCGATGAAGTCGCGGATCGGCATGCCAAACTTCCACAGCAGCGCCGCGACGATGAAGAACCGCAGCCCCCTTGCCAGAATGGAGGTCAGGATGAAGGTGCCAAGCGGCATCGCCGTCCAGCCTGACATGATGGTGATGACCTTGTAGGGAAACGGTGTCACCCCAGCCATCAACACGGCCCAGAATCCGAAATCGTTGAAACGGGTGGAGAATTCGGCCATTGCATCGGCCTTTCCCAAGGCGCTCAGAATCGGCTGTCCCAGTGCTTCGAAAGCCAGCGCGCCGATTGCATAGCCCAGCACACCGCCCAGAACGGACGCAACCAGCGCGATGCCAGCGATCAAAAATGCGCGGGATGGACGCGCGAGGATCATAGGGATCATGATGATGTCCGGCGGGATCGGAAAGACCGAGCTTTCGATGAAAGCGACCAGCGCCAATACCCATAATGCGTGCGGATGTTCCGCCAGGCTGAGCGTCCAGTAATAAAGTCGGCGGATCATGCGGCGTTCCCTGAAAGCAGTCGTGCTGTCCTGACCATGAAGCCTCGCACGGGTCAAGTCCTGGTTCTCTTTTTGCGCTTGCTCACCGGGCGCGGTCGCGCTACATCACTCAGCGTGGCCCAAGTGGCGGAATGGTAGACGCAGGGGATTCAAAATCCCCCGCCGCAAGGCGTGCCGGTTCGAGTCCGGCCTTGGGTACCACCTTGTTTGTACGAGGTTTTTCGCGGAATTGTTGGCGGTGAAAAAAGTCGATTTTGTTCTGACTCCCACCCT
Source organism: Sulfitobacter sp. (assembly GCA_024637305.1). Classification (GTDB taxonomy): domain Bacteria; phylum Pseudomonadota; class Alphaproteobacteria; order Rhodobacterales; family Rhodobacteraceae; genus Sulfitobacter. The sequence goes on along the minus strand of JAGXFI010000175.1, from coordinate 7,982 downwards.
CGACTCCCACATGCTTACTTTGAACGCCGCATTCCCTTCCCAATTGAGTTTGATTGCACGCTCTTTGCGCTTGCCAGTCGCAGCGACCCATGTGACGCGGTGATATGGGACCCATTCGGTTCCATTTCGCGGCCACAGCCACTTTAAACGTTCCCGAGATGTTCTCGGTTTAGACGGCTTGCTCTTAATCGAAGTCTTCGTCATCTTCTGGCTTTCTCCTTGCACCGATCAAAATCGCTTCAAGATCCGCAACACTCCAACGAATGGTTCCTCCGATCGGTCTTGCCGGGGGCAGTGCTCCGCATGAAACGAGGGCACGGAACTCAGAAGCCGTCATGTAAAGCATGGCGGCAGCAGTTTTTTCTCTGACTGCTATTGGCTGCGTGCGAATAGTCATCCTGAACCTCCGGTCTCTGGAGTTGAGGAATTGGGTTCATTCATTTTCTTCCAGAAAGGAGATGTTCTTTCGGAAAGCAGATGAGGTCGAATTTTTGACTTTGTATGAAACGACGTCACATGCTGCGTAGACGTTTTTTCCGAAGCCCTGACGCTGGCTCGGCAGGTCTGACTACTGGCTTCGACCAAAAAAGTAGGATCTTGCTCGAGATTTTTTGCCTCCAATATTGGGCCACCGACTGAGGGATGTGCTGAGCCGTGAGGGTCGTTCGATAATAAGATTGGTCGTTTTTAATTTGACGAAGCGTTTGCCTACGATCTTTCATTTTTTTAGATTGTCTGTGAGGGGAGGCGTGGCAAGAACATTCCGCTGGTTCGGCTTTGGGGACTTTTTCGGCGGCCTCTTCGGCGAATGAGATAAAAAGGCGAAAAGGAGCCGGACGAATAGCTACCTGCCATGTCCGCACGGGGCTCCTTGCAGCTTTGAAACGGTACATCGTCCCTGCTGGGCCTTCGCAGTAGGCCCAAACCGGCATTTCTTAGTACCGGCCTTTGCCCCGGCGCAGTTTCCGGGTTGTTGCCGTTAGCGTTTATTGCAGCATTTCAGCTGGGGTTTCGCCGTCTACCATGTCTCACAATTTGAGATATCAAACCGGAAGCAAAGCTCTTTGAACCGCCTCATCCCAACCCAGATAAAGCTTCTCTTGATCACGGATTACCGGGCGTGCCATCACCTTGGGCTGGGCGGAGATTTGCGCCTCTGCCTCCGAGTTCTTCAGCCAATCATTGAGCCCTCGGTAGTCATTTGATGTTCGATCCACCAACCGATCCCCGAACTCTGCAATCAACTCAGCCAATTCAGCTTCGCTCAATGGGTCGGCCCGGACATCGCGGAAATTGACGTCCCTGCCGTCTGCCTCCAACGCCTTTCGGGCCTTCTGACACACAGCGCAGGTGTTCAATCCATAGATCATCATGTCGTAAGCCCCTCTGGCGATAATTTTGCAAGTTCATGCATCTACGCCATCAGTGCAAGCAATTCGATAGGTGTTGATGCAGCTCTGCTAATTCTGCCGAATGATGAGCGACCCAAGAAATCTTTCACCAGATGGGGCGTGACAAAAGTGCGACCGATCGGGTAGACATGTGCTCATGAAACAAGTCCCCAAAGAAACCACGGATGATGCGCTTATTCAGGAATTCCTGAACAACGGCGGCAATGTCAGCATCGGAAAAACCAAGCCTCTTCCACGCGAGTTGGGTTTGAGCAATAACTCCTGGAACAACAAGCTAACCAAAGAAGAAAAAGCAGCACGCGGGAAAAAGTGATCGCTTTCAACGAATATTGATTTTTTCACACGTGATACCCGCCGTTTAGGCCGATAACCGACATCCAAAGTTGGTGCCAAGCACGAACACAATTTTCACGTCACCCGTGTGGTTGGGCGAGCCCGTCGCGTTTCAATCGGCGTAGCAGTTTCAGAATGCCACTACTGCTCAGCCCGAGTGCATCGCGCAGTTCGGCCTGCGTCCTTGGTTTTGCAAGGGCGCACAGGACGAAACGTCGCCGTTCTTCGGCTGAGCGGCAGTGTCGCGGGGACTTGTATTTTGCGCTTTCAAGCATCAGGCGACCTGTGGTGTCGCGGCGTTCCACGCGCGATATGCCGCAATCGCGTCGTCGACCGTCGAGGCGTAGTGAACAAGTGGCTTTTTCAGGCCATGTGTGACGAACACGCGTTGGATGTCCCGGTTGGCCCCGGTCAGCAACAATGTGACATCGTGTTTGCGCGCCTTGTGAGCCAGCCCTTCGATCATGTTGGCCCCCGTCGAGTCCAGAAACGGTACGTTCGAGAAGTCCACGATCAGCGCCTCATGCTGATCCTGAATGTGGTCGAGCACGGAACCGATGGAGGCCGTCGCGCCGAAAAACAGCGCGCCGGTGATGCGGTAGACGACGATGTCGGGATTGGCGGCGGTCCGCTCGTCATAAGCCAAGTCGGAATCTGCGTGATCGCGGCTGACAAAGGCGGTGTGTGTAGCGACCTCGGTTGTGCGGCTCATCCTTTGGATGAAGAGCACCGACCCGAGGGCGAAGCCCACCACGATTGCCTCAGTCAAATCGCGGAAGATCGTCAGAAAGAACGTCACGCCCAGCACCGACGCCTCGCCGCGACCCGAGCGCAGCAGGATGGCAATCGCGGATTTTTCGATCATGTTCCACGCGACGACGGTTAACACTCCCGCAAGGGCGGCCAGCGGGATGAAACCCGCCAGCGGGGCCGCGATGAGCATGAAGAGTAGCAGAAAGACTGCGTGCAGCATCCCCGCGATGGGACCATGCGCGCCGGCCCGCACATTGGTCGCGGTGCGCGCGATGGTGCCGGTGACGCAAAAGCCGGAAAACAGCGCCGCGCCTACATTGGCCACGCCCTGCGCCACCAATTCGCAGTTGGAGCGATGTCGCCTACCGGTCATGCCGTCAGCCACCACAGCCGAGAGCAGGGATTCAATGGATCCAAGCAGGGTGAAGGACAGCGCAGCGGGCAGCACGTCCAAGATCCGGCTCAGCGACAGGTCGGGCAGGCTGGGTGCGGGCAGCGAGGAAGGGATCCCGCCGAACTTGCTGCCGATGGTTTCGACGGGCAGTGCCATTATAGCGGCCAACGCGGCTGCCACGCCTACCGCGATCAACATACCCGGCCAGTGCGGGCGCGCCCGGCGCAGCCCGAGGATCACCGCGATAGTACCGAGCGACAGCGCGACGGCGGCGGGTGTCACGCTGCCGCGGGCCGCCCAGAGCGCAAGAATTTTCACCAGCAATTCGCCCGGCTCGTCTGTCAGGCTCAGACCGAGCAGCTCGCGGATCTGGCTCGCGAAGATGATTACCGCGATCCCGGCAGTAAAGCCCACGGTCACCGGAAAGGGGATGAACTTGATGAAGGTGCCCAGCCGCAATAGCCCCGCCGCAGCCATCATCAGCCCCGACAGAAACGTGGCAAGGATCAGACCGTCCATCCCATGTTGCGCCACTGTCGCCGCCACCAGCACGATGAACGCCCCCGCCGGTCCCCCGATCTGAAAGCGCGAGCCGCCAAGGAGCGACACCAGAAAGCCGCCCACGATAGCGGTATAGAGTCCTTGCGCAGGCGTCGCGCCTGATGCGATGGCGATGGCCATGCTGAGCGGTAATGCAACAATCGCCACGGTCAGTCCGGCAAAGGCGTCAGATTTGAGCGCGCGCAGACCGTAGCCCTCGCGCAGGACGGTAATGAGTTTGGGCGTGTAGAGATCTGCAAAACTCGGGGTCTCGCTGGATCTCTGTATTGCGTCTGTCATGTCGGGGCCGCACCTTTTCTGAGGGCGGCGGGATCGTCGGCTATCTGTCGGCGGTCGCCGTCGCGGTATCGGGATCTTGTTTGCGTCTGACCGGAGCAGGGGATTTCAGCCGCACACCGCGTCCACGTCCGTCGCTGGCTGCGCCCTCTGCGATCAGCTCCACTCCGGCCAGATCTAGCGCCTCGACCACCTTGGTGAGGCTGTCGACCACACCGCGCACATTGCCCGGTCCTGCCTCCATCCGTTGGATGGTCGGTACCGACAGGCAGGAAAGCTCGGCCAGCGTCTTCTGGTCGATGCCGAGCAAGGCGCGCGCCGCACGCATCTGGGCCGAGGTGATCATGCGAAGGACTCCAAATTGGAATGAATCGTATTTAAGATGCTAAAAGTGATATGTCAAATATCAGTTTATTACTTTGATAGGAAGAATCTAACTTAACCACTTGGGTGCGTTGGAATGCAGAGGGTCCGGAACGGAGCGAGGTCTACCTCGCCAAGGTTGCGCCCGCACTTGCCGAAAGGCTCGGAAGCACATCAAAAATCCTGTCATGATCGAGGAATGCAAGACAGGCGTCATTAAGCCCCAGCCAATGTGTGCGGGCACATAACGTCGGCTGAAAGGCGCGCGGGAATACGACAATGCTCCAGCGTCATGCCTCATCAGACGTGAGAGCGGAACATCCAAGGGTCAAGCCGCGTTACATAAAATGGTCATGTGAAATTTCCGGGGCATGGCTGACATTTCCCACAGGGCAGTCTGAACTTCAAAGGAACACCTCATGACCAGCAATACCTTACAAGAACAAAACCTCAAACCTCCCCATCACAAGACAAAAACGAAATCGGTCACGCTTTTTCATGGCGACGCCTACGCCCTGAAATTTGCAGGAAACATCGCGGCGCTGTCCATCGGCCCGGAAGGTATCGAAGGTATTTCGGAAAGGCGTAAATCGGTTGGATCTCAAGCACCTCCCCATCTCGAATCAGGCTCTCCCCAGGAACGGATCAGCCTGATTTCCATGCTGGACCTCAATGAAAAAACCGTAGCCAAGATCGACCGCAACGCCCGGGCTCTTGGATTGAGTTTCGCCTCATACCTCTCTGCGGACATCACATCATGACTGGAACATTCACCGTTTTCTCACTACGTGGAACGGTCGCACGTCAGTGCCGCGACTGGCTGTCGCCGGTTGCAGTGATCCCAATGTCGGTTTGAGCGGCCTGCTCCCTGGGTAGCGCGCGCGGCATCGGTTTTTGCCCGCAGCTGAAGGATCTGCAAGCGATGTCACATCCTGCGCGGCAAGCTGCTGAGTTGGCGCAAGCCCGAGCATGGCCGCTTCGACCGCGATCCCGACTGTCCGCGCCTGACGGGGAAGTGTCGCGATCCGCCATCATTTAAGTATGCCTCGCTTCGGTAAGGTACCCGACCGAAGCAATCGGGATCGGTCGCCATTTCGCGTGGCGGCTTCCGGATGAACTCTGCCACCGATGGCGAAGGGCAGGAGGGCCAAGGTGCGAAGCCAGGCGGGATATGTCATGTCCGTCCTTTCTCGCGGTCAATCGTCGAGGATGGTGCCTCGGCCTGCCGCGTCCGCCAGCTTGGTCGCGCCGTGCAGCACATCGGTCAACAGGATTGCAAGCGCGCGTTTGGGCTCTTCGAATAATGGGCTGTGGGCGGAATCTTCGAACAGATAAAAGCCCTTTCCCGGTGCCTCTATCACGTCAAAATAGGCGCGGGACAGATCCGCATTGGCTGTGTAATCGTGCCGGCCTGTCAGGAAGTAGATGGGCACTTCGAATTCCGTCAGGCGCGCTCTCAGATCGTCGCGCAGCAGGGTGTCCCAGAAGAAGGGCCGGGACCAGATCTTGCCACGCCAAATGTTGATCTTCTCGGCGACGGTGTAGGCGCGCACCCGCCACATCGGCAGGAAAATGCCGCTGATGACAGAGTTCATCTCGCGCATGTGACCAACGCCCGCCTCGTGCATGCTCCGGTCGCGCAGCCGCATCCATGCGTCCGATGTGCCGTTTTCCATATTTACGGACGCGGCTTCGAGCTTGCGCACCATGTCCGCGACGTCCTGCGCACGGTACAACGCCAGCAGGTGGTCACGCGCCATTACCTCGGAGCGGAGCTGGTGCACGATCTGGCCCATGCCAACATAGGCAAGGAACCGGTCTGGCGCGGCAGCCGCAACCTGGATGCCCAGATAGGCACCCCAGGAATGGCCGAGCAGTATGATGCGGTCCTGATCGAAGCGCTCCCGCAGATAGTCGGTCACCTCAATCGTGTCTGCGATCATCCGCTCAATCGTCATGGTCTCAGGGGGAATGTCGGTAGAAAAAGACATGCCCGCGCCCCGCTGTTCCCACCATACCATTGTGAAATGTTGTGCGAGCCCCGTGGGATACTGCTCTTCCATGAAGAACTCGACCATGCCGGGCCCGCCATGCACGAACAGGAGCACAGGGTTCGCGGGGTTGGCGCTCTGGATAAACATGCCCTGTGGAATGCCACCGATCTGGGCCATCACGCGCTCGGAGATGCTGCCGGGAATGGTGTTTCCTTGCGCGTCGCGTAACGGATCCGGACGGCCGGGGCTGATCGCGAAGAGGGCACCAAGCGCGAGCGCGCCCATCGCGCAGAGAATGAGCAGGACCGAGGTCACGGCGCGTTGGCCCGTCTGGTGGCGCGTTTTATTCGCGTATGACATGCAAAGCGTCCTTTCTTCGGATCGCGCGGGGTGCAGGAGGCGGACGGCTTCGCCGGTCGCATGAGCTGTGACGCGGGGCTGAACGACTTTAATTCCGAGGTGGTGCATCCATGACGGCAGCGCCGACGGACTGCGGCGAGGCGAATGAAAGGCGCGCCGACCGCCATCCTGAGGGGAGACGCGACCACGCCCCTCTCATCGTCGGCTCTGTGCAGAGCTCCACATGGCCTGACCACATGTAGGTCGTAGGCCAGGTCCGGAACCGCGGAATAAACTGCACGAGGCCGCGCATCGCCAGAGGCAGGTGCCCCGGGTGCCATGGAACCGTCGGTCGAAGATCAACGTCTACCACCGCGCCGTTGCGCAGGGCCGAATAGGTTCCGCCGGTGATTTCCGTACCGCAGATCGAGAGGGACCAACTTCCCTCGACCCGCATCTTAGCCGGTATCGTGTCGAGATTCGGGAAGGGTGGGGAGAAACTCATCTCGGCCCCGCGCCCGGGCTTGCCCGCGGTTAGTCGAAGAACATCACCCTCGCTGCTCAACACGATCTTATCCAAGGTACCCGAGCCATTCCCACGCGGCAGGGTTTTGACCAGCGGCGTAGTGGACGGTGGGTTCAGCGTTGCGATGCCGAGCTTGTCGGAGTACCGCGTGAACCACACCCAGTAACCGTAAAGGGGCACGGGCAGCCCGGAAAGCCTGAGGGTCCTGTCTCCGATCCGGCAGCTGAATTCGGTTCCACGGCGACGCAGTAGCGCGATCGACTGCATCAGAACGAGGAACAGCATGCGGGGTGCACGGATATCTCCGCCCACGGGTGCCAGCATCGAGAACCCCCGGGTCGGTCCGCCCTCGATGATGCGCAACACGTTCTGTCGGCCGTCAGCATCGTGGAACCCAATGTCGAGGTGCAAGCCCTCCGCACCGATCTCGAAATGTGCTGGCGAGATCGGTGTCTCCTGTAGGTCGGCGATCCCCTCGCCGAAAGTGTAGTGGTCGCAGTTTATTCGGACGCCGGGATCATGGTAGATGTCGACGCGCCCGTCGCGGCGATACCTCAGGATGCGCATGCCGCGACCGTTCTGCGGGTCATCGAAAACTTGCGGCTCGATGGCCGTGAACTCCGGATCGCCCTTGAGTCCGACGACAACAAGTCGTTCCATGTAGTCGAGGCCCAAGCGGAACGGAAAGACGAGGCGCGTGGGGGGCTCCGTCACCGGCGCGGTATTTCTGCCCGTGAACTCCAGAGAGTCCGATTGCGTCACCGGGGGCGTGGCGGGCGTGGGGTGGTCGAATTGACTCATCGCTCCGTTACCCTGAGAACCAGCTTTCCAGCGACCTCTCCGGCCTCGACCCGCTCGTGGGCGCGCCGAACCTCGTCAAGCGGAAGGGTCTCGGCCACGACCGGCACAACCCGCCCCTCGGCCAGCATCTTGAACAGAACCGTGAGGTCTTCGCGGAACCATTCGGGATGCTTCCGCCTCATTGCGCCGATGGAATAGAAAGCCGTCGCGTGGCCGTTTGGCAGCCAGTC
>JAGXFI010000174.1 GCA_024637305.1 Sulfitobacter sp. | reverse complement strand
CTGATCGAGGGGTTGGAAACCGGTGCGCGCAACATGATCGGGATCGGCATCGCGACGGCGACGGCGGGCATCATCGTCGGCGCAGTCAGCCAGACCGGCGTCGGCTCGGCACTTGCCGATGTGGTCGAAGTGCTTTCGGGCGGCAATATCCTCGCCATCCTGTTCCTGACGGCGATCCTGTCGCTGATCCTCGGGATGGGTCTGCCGACGACGGCGAACTATATTGTCGTCTCGGCGCTGCTGGCACCGGTCATCGTGACGTTGGGCCAGCAAAACGGCCTGATCGTTCCGCTGATCGCGGTGCATCTCTTCGTCTTCTACTTCGGGATCATGGCGGATGTAACGCCACCCGTCGGACTCGCCAGTTTTGCGGCGGCGGCCGTTTCCGGGGGCGATCCGATCAAGACGGGTGTGGTTGCGTTCTTCTACAGCCTGCGCACGGCGGCCCTGCCGTTCCTGTTCATCTTCAACACGGAGCTTTTGCTGATCAATGTGACCTGGGCGCAGGGTATATTCGTCTTCATTGTCGCGACCATAGCGATGCTGCTTTTCGCGGCAGCCACGCAAGGGTGGTTCCTGGCCAAGAACCGCATCTATGAGACGCTGGCGTTGTTGCTCATTGCCTTCACGCTGTTCCGTCCCGGATTCTGGATGGATATGGTCGCCCCTCCCTATGCCGAAGTCGATCCGTCGGAGATATCGCAGGCCGCGATGAATACACCGGTCGGCGAATATCTGCGGTTGCGTGTCGCCGGGCTGAACGATCTGGGCGATCCGATTGAATTCGTGGCACTTCTGGATATCGAAGAGGGTGCCACCGGCGAAGAGCGGCTTGAAAACGCCGGCCTCATGTTCCGCGAGGAAGGTGACCAGCTGATCATCGACGATGTCGCCTTTGGCAGTGCTGCGGCGACTGCGGGTCTGGACTGGGATCAGGAGGTGTTGCGGGTGTTGCGGCCCGTGGGCCAGCCGTCCAAGTATCTGATGTTCATTCCCGCGTTGCTGCTGCTGGCGCTGATCGTATTCCTGCAAAGGGGCCGGAAAAGCAGCGCGCCCCGCAGAACCGCTGCGGCGTAGAAAGGACAACCGATGTTCAAAAGCGTCCTGTTAACTGTCGATCTCAACCGCAAGGCGTCCTGGGCCAAAGCCCTGCCTCAGGCGGTGGAGCTGGTGCGTGCCTCCAAGGGAACGTTGCACATCGTCTCGGTCGTGCCCGACATGGGCACGCCTCTGGTCGAAGGATTCTTTCCCGAAGACTTCGAAAAGAAGGCGGTCGCGGCAGCGGATAAGGCATTGAAAGATCTGGTGGCGCACGAAATACCCGAGGATGTGGAGGTCAAGCAACATCTGGCGTTCGGCAAGATCCACAAGAAGGTGCTGGAAACCATCGACGACGTAAAATGCGATCTGGTGGTCATGGCGTCCCACAAGCCGGACCGGGTGCGCGAGTTTCTGGTAGGCTCCAATGCTGACAGAATTGTGCGCAGATCTCCTGTTTCCGTTCTGGTTGTAAGAGCGTAAGGGATGCGTGACGCGGAGATATGGTTAGCCCCTCAGGGGCACCTCCGCCTTCACGGAGAATTTTATATATGACCCCTTTCGCAATTGCCGGCGTACAGATGTACGTCAACGCCCTTCACCCGAACGTAGAAGGGATGATGCAACGTCTTGATGTCCTGATGATGCGCTTTCCCTGGACGCAGATGGTTCTTTTCAGCGAACTTGCCCCGTTTGGGCCGCTGGAAAAATTCAAACTGCCGCCCGAGAACGAAGTCATCGACCGTTTCTGCGAAGCCGCACGGCGCCACAAGATATGGTTGATCCCCGGCTCGATGTTCCTGACCCACCCCGAAGACGGGCGGGTCTACAACACCTCGCTGGTGATCAACCCCGATGGCGAGGTGATCCGCCGGTATGCCAAGATGTTCCCGTTCCTGCCGTACGAGGCCGGTGTCACACCTGGGACTGATTTTTGTGTATTCGACGTGCCGCATGTGGGACGGTTCGGTCTGTCGATCTGCTATGACATGTGGTTCCCTGAAACCACGCGGCAGCTCACGTCGCAAGGCGTCGAAGTGCTGTTGCATCCGGTCTTGACCGGAACCACGGACCGCGACGCGGAACTGGCCATAGCGCGTGCGACCGCGGCGCAATTCCAGTGCTATGTCATCGACGTGAACGGCCTTGGTGCCGGCGGCGTGGGCAAATCGCTGGTTGTTGATCCGACATCGCTGGTCTTGCACCAGTCCGCCGGTCAGGAAGACATGTTCCCGATCGAGGTTGATCTGTCGATGGTCCGCCGTCAGCGCGAAACAGGCATGAAGGGTCTGGGCCAGGTCCTCAAGAGCTTCCGCGACCGGCCCAGCGATTTTTCCGTCTACGACCGCACCAGCGGCACGGATAGCTATCTGCATACGCTCGGCCCTCTTGAAGTGCCGCAGCAAGGTTCACGCGCGGGTTTGCACACCGATGTGCCTGCCAGCGCAGAGGCTGAATTGAATGACCGCCGCCCGCGTATGGGTTTCGGGATTTCGCCCGCCATGGGCAAAACATCAGGCGGCTGAGGCACGGTCTGGCGCAGCGTATTGCTGCGCCCATCGTGTCAAAGCCCAATAAAAAGGGAGAACGACCGATGGATTCCGTCAGCGAATACTATTCCGCGACGCAGCTGCGCGCCGACAGATGGAGCGCGCTGCGCGAGGCGTCAGCCTCCATCTGCCGCGAGGGGAACGCCCGAAAGGTGACCTCGCTCAAATCACGCATTTCGGACCTTTTCGACGGGCTCGCTTTCATCGAGCCTTACTGGGCCTTTCCAGGCATGGCCGCATTCGATCACATGCGCCGACAGTTCTCACATGGAAACTACGAAGAGCTCTCCTTTACGGTGCACCGTGTCACGAGGGCGCTGACCACCGGTGCTTACCGACGCCGCTCGATCCCGCTGGAGCGAGACAGCACCGACGACGACGAGCATAATGACGAAGCGATGTTGTCCCCCGAGGCGCGCGCGATGACGCGACCTTACTTCGAGGTGTTGATCGTCGATAACGTCAACGACCAGCAGGAACGCTGGCTGAAAAGCAACGTCGCGCGCATGCGCCGCCCCGAAGACCAGTTCAATTACGAAGCCGTCGTGGTTCCCAGCCTCGAAGACGCGCTTATCGCGGTGCTTTTCAACCATAACATTCAGGCCATCGTGGTGCGTCCGGGCCTCGTGCTGAAATCGCGCAATGACAACGAAATCCTTGCCAAATACCTGAACAGCTCGCGCGATCCCATCGAGACGGACGCGATGCGCCCCGAAGACTATGGCCCACAGCTGTGCCGCCTGATTGCGCGGGTCCGTCCCGAGCTGGACGCCTATCTGGTGACCGAACGGTCGGTCGAGGACATCGCGGGTCTGGATCTTGGGATATGCCGGCGGGTATTCTACAATCAGGAAGACTTCATGGAGTTGCACCTGAACATCCTGCGCGGCGTTGCGGCGCGGAACAAGACGCCGTTCTTCACGGCTCTTGTCGAATATTCCAAACAACCGACCGGTGTGTTCCACGCCATGCCGATCAGCCGTGGCAAGTCGATCAGCCGGAGCCACTGGATTCAGGATATGGGCGCGTTCTACGGTCCGAATATCTTTCTGGCCGAGACGTCCGCGACCTCCGGGGGCCTTGATAGCCTGTTGGAGCCGCAAGGGCCCATCAAGGAAGCACAGGAACTGGCCAGTCGCGCCTTCGGGTCCAAGCAGACCTTCTTTGCGACCAACGGCACGTCGACCTGCAACAAGATCGTGGTGCAGGCATTGGTGCGCCCCGGCGACATCGTGCTGGTCGACCGCGATTGCCACAAATCCCACCACTACGGAATGGTGCTTGCGGGGGCCGAGGTCGTCTATCTCGATAGCTATCCTCTGAACGAATATTCGATGTACGGTGCCGTGCCGCTGAATGAGATCAAGCATCAGCTGCTGGCGCTCAAGGCCGCAGGCAAGCTTGACCGCGTGCGGATGCTGCTGCTGACCAACTGCACGTTCGACGGGCTTGTCTACAACGTCGAGCGCGTCATGGAAGAGTGTCTGGCGATCAAGAAGGATCTGGTTTTCCTGTGGGACGAGGCATGGTTTGCCTTCGCACGGTTCAGCCCGACCTACCGGCGGCGTACCGGCATGCGCACGGCGAACGATCTACGCAAGCGTCTGCGGACTGACGGCCACCGCGCCGCCTATGAGGCGCAGCAGGCCGAGCTGAAAAACGCCAGCGATGAAGAACTGATAGAGACGCGCCTGATCGCGCCCCCTGATGCCCGCATCAGGGTCTATGCAACGCAGTCGACCCACAAGACCCTCACATCGCTGCGGCAGGGGTCGATGATCCACGTCAACGATCAGGATTTCAAAGGCGAGGTCGAACAGTCCTTCCACGAAGCCTACATGACGCATACGTCCACTTCGCCGAACTACCAGATCATCGCGTCGCTCGACGTGGGGCGGCGTCAGGTGGAATTGGAAGGCTTTGAATTCGTTCAACGTCAGATCGAAGCGGCGATGTCGATGCGAAAGGCAATAAGCTCCCATCCGTTGCTGCAGAAATACTTCAAGGTTCTGACCGCCGGCGACATGATCCCCGAGCAATACCGGCAAAGCGGTGTGACCAGCTATTTCGACAACGAACAGGGCTGGACCGACATGTGGGATTGTTGGGAGCATGACGACTTCGTCCTCGACGCCACCCGCGTCACGCTTGCGGTGGGCGGCACGGGATGGGACGGTGACACGTTCAAGAACCAGGTTTTGATGGACAAATACGGGATCCAGATCAACAAGACCTCGCGCAATACGGTCCTGTTCATGACCAATATCGGGACCACCCGGTCCTCGGTCGCCTATCTGATCGAAGTTCTCGTGGAAATCGCCAATGAGCTGGACGAACTGCTGGACGATGCGTCCAAGATGGAGCGATTGTCATTCGACCGGCGCGTCAAGAACCTGACGGAGAACTATCCGCCACTACCGGATTTCAGCCGGTTTCACGATGCTTTCCGGCCTGACAATGTGACGCCGGAAGGGGACATTCGCACGGCGTATTATCTCAGCTATGATGAGAAGAACTGCGACTACCTTGAACTGGACGGATCGCTGAAAGAAGCGATGGATTCGGGGCGCGAGGTTGTCTCGGCCAGTTTCATCATCCCCTACCCGCCCGGATTTCCGATCCTGGTGCCGGGACAGGTCATTAGTCAGGAGATCCTGGCTTTCATGCGCGCGCTCGACGTGAACGAAATCCACGGCTACCGCGCCGATCTGGGTCTGCGTGTCTTTACACCGGAATCCCTTGACGCCTTGCCCAAGGCAAAAAAACTTAAAACCGCTGCCGAATAAGAGAAGGAAAAATCATGCCAACAGTGCTCAAGAACATTTCGGAAATCCGCCGTTTCTTTCACCGCAACGAGGATCCGGTCTATTTCATCTCGGCAACGAACTTCAACCTTCTGGGCCTCGATGAATGGGTCAAGAATTTCAAATACATCTGCTACATCGACTGCTACGGCGGAAAACATCCCAATGTGTTCTGCCCGTCCGAACAGCCGCACGCGGAATTCCAGTCGATCGAGGACATCAACAACTATCTGCTGCAGCACAAGGAAGTCATCGACTTCATCAAGCGGCGCGGCGGCAAGCCGAAATTCGTTTTCCTGATGTTTGACGAGGAAACAGAGCGTCTTTCCAAGGAACTGGGTGCCGATGTCTGGTTCCCCAAGGCCAAGCTGCGCACGAGCATGGACAACAAGATCGAAACCGTCCGCATCGGGAACAAGGCGGGCGT
>JAGXFI010000173.1 GCA_024637305.1 Sulfitobacter sp. | reverse complement strand
GCTTGCTGCTTTTCTTCCTGGCTCAGGGCGCGGTTGAGATGCAGCAACCGATAGGTTGGCTCTGGCAGAGCATAGCCTGCCGTCTCGAAGGCACCGACGACCATGCGTATCGCCTCGCTGCGTGCGAGAAGAAAGTTTGTCGAGGTCTGATCGACCCATCCGGCCACTTGGAAGTTGATCGTGCTGTCACCAACAGCGTCGATCCAGACCAGCGGCTCGGGCTCGTCCAGCACGAATGGCAGTTCTCTTAACGTGCTCAACGCCAGATCACGCGCGCCGACCAGGTTGGTATCCGGTGCTACGCCGAGGCCAAATATGAAGCGACGTTCGGCATTGCGCGTATAGTTTATGATGCGCGCTTTGAAGACCACCGAGTTGGGCAGCCGGATGTGGTTGCCATCAGGGTTGAGCAGGATGGTGGCGCGGCTGGTCAGACGGATCACCATGCCGATATCGCCTTCGATCTCCACCAGATCGTTGGGCCTGAAGGGCTGGCGGATCGACAGCATTATCGAGGCGATGAAATTCTCCACGGTATCGCGCACCGCGAAACCGATGGCCAGACCGGCAATGCCCGCCGCCCCGAGGATGCCTGACAGAAGCGCCGTCGCGTTCAGAACGTCGAGCGCTACGACCAGGCCGCAGATCACGAAGAGCAACCGCAGGATTTGCCGGTAGATATCCGCAATGAACGCGTTCGGAGCAAGCCTGTCCCACAGCCTCTCCATCCGGGCCACGGCGAATCCGACGGCGACGATTACCCCAAAAATAGCCAACGCGATCAGGGCCATTGGCAGGAACGCGACCATCTGGATCAAGCGCGCCTTGAAGCGGTCAATGGCGGGGTTCAACCGTTCCACGACGTCGGTACTTTCGCGCACTTCGTTCTCAGTGGCGACGACGCCTTCGACCCGTCCTACAAGTTCGGTCAACTGTGTGGTCTTGACGTTATCGACGGTGGTGCCGCGCAGCGTCACGATGCCAGAACTGACGTCGACGGTGACCTTGTCGTAACCCTCCAGCTCCCGCAGAATCGCACGGATGCGTTTGGCAATGGCGGCATCCTGCGACGCGCTTTCCTCGATGGCGATGGTGCTATCGGCTTGTGTCGTGGTCTGCGCGAGCGCCGTCAGGGGCAATACGAGGCAAAAGAACAAGGCAAGAAAACGCATGTGTGGTCCAGTCGCTCAATCATGGACAGATAGGCCGCCCGCTTGTCTTTTCAATCAGGTGGTGCAGTCGATCAGGATTGCACCGGCGCGACCTCCGGCTTCGACGGCTTCATGCGCCTGCGCGGTTTGGTCCAACGCAAAGACCCGTTGGACCGGACACGACAGCGCGCCATCCGCGCAGGCGCGGTGCAGCAGATCGATCGCATGGGCACGCGGCGCATCGGGCAACAGATAAATCAAGATGACGTCGATCGTCGCAGCCTTGAAAAGAAGCGGCCCGAACGGCAGCGTCGGCGACATATCAAGCTGGGAGCCGTAGGCCGCGATAATGCCGTTGGGCGCGATGACTTCGGCACACAGGGCGACGTTGCGGCCAAATTCCACTTCGACGATCCGGTCCACCAGCGCGCCGCCGTTGGCATCAAGAACCTGCCGCGTGAGGTCGCCGGCGGCGTAATCCAGCACGATATCTGCCCCGGCCTTTGCGACCCTGTCGCGGTCGCGCGCACTGCACGTCGCGATGACCCGTGCACCGCCCCACTTGGCGAGCTGTACGGCAAGGTAACCCACGGTGCCGCCGCCGCCGGAGATCAGCAGCGTTTTGCCCTTTATTTCACCCCCGCCAAAGACCGCGTGACACGCGGTCAGGCCGGGAATCCCCAGAATCGCACCGGTTTGCATGTCGATACCGTCCGGCAAGGCGACGGCCTGTGCCGACGGCAGGGTGATGCGGCTGGCTGCCGTGCCGTATGCGCGTTGCCATTGGCCGTTCCAGATCCAGACGCGGGTTCCCACACGGGCCGGATCGACGCTTTCGCCCACGCTTTCGATGATACCTGCGCCGTCGCTGTGCGGTATGACTTGCGCAAACGCGGGTTTGACCACACCGGGGCGCGTGCCGGCGCGTGCCTTGACGTCAGACGGGTTGACGCCTGAATAATTCAGCGCGACGCGCACTTCGCCTGCTGCAGGGGGCTGTTCGTCAATCTGTGAAACTGCGAGGACATCGGCTGCGGGGCCGAAGCGGTCATAGGTGATGGCTTTCATCGCGGGGCTCTCCAATGGGGTCGAAAGCAGCCTAGTCGATGATTTCGGTAGGCTCCACACCCCAGAGTCGGGATTTCGGAGCCCAGCCCTTGTATCCGCCGGATTTCAGCAGGCACCACTCCGGTTCGCATTTCGCGATCCGCGCGACGACGCCTAGCTCGAGCCGCGCCATGACCGGTGCTGCGGGATCGGGACGGGCCATAAGTTCCAACATGTCCTTCTCGACCAGAACGGTGCGCGCGCCTGACAGCAGCGAATAATGCACCCAGCCCCCGATGCCGTCGCGGTCTTCGACCCGGCGCCAGTGACCATGTTCTGCGGTGATGCGCAGCGGCATGTTGCGACGCGTGTAGATCCAGTCGATTCGATGGGTCAGCGATGGCCCGCGGCGCACATTGCCTTCGGCGGCTTTCATCGAGACGAAACGGGGCAGGGGGCGGTTCGTGACTTTGCCGATCTCGGTGGCCGTGTCGGCCGCGAGGGCGGGGTTCGCCAGAATCGGAATCGCGATCAGGATGGCCGCGAGAAGGTGGCGGAACTTCGGATACATCGGGGTGCGCCTGCGCTTTGAGGTGTTTCTTGCTCTTTTGGGGTGCGGGGTTCTTGTGCCTCGCCGCCGCTTGGCGCACCATGCCACCGAAGAGCATGCCAAGCCAAGTCCGGGGAGACTGTTTATGCCAAAGCCGCGTCTGAGTGTTGTAGTCACGCGACGGTTGCCTGATGTCGTGGAGACCCGTCTTTCGGAGCTGTTCGATGTGCGCTTACGCGAGGATGATACGCCGATGACGCGGGCGCAGTTGGCCGAGGCGATGAAAACCTGCGACGTGCTGGTTCCCACGGTCACGGATCACATCGACAATACGCTGATAGGACAGGCGGGCGACCGGCTGAAGCTGATCGCGAATTACGGCGCAGGGGTTGACCACATCGACATCGCGACGGCGCGCCAGCGCGGTGTTTTGGTCAGCAACACGCCCGGCGTCCTGACGGACGACACGGCGGATATGACGATGGCGCTGATCCTGGCGGTCACGCGCCGGATGTCGGAAGGTATGGCCGTGATGCAGGCGGGAAACTGGCAGGGCTGGGCACCGACCGCGCTGTTGGGTGGCCGCATCAGCGGGCGAAGGCTGGGTATTCTGGGGATGGGACGGATCGGGCAGGCCGTGGCGCGGCGCGCGGCGGCTTTCGGCATGCAGATACACTACCACAACCGTCGGCGACTGAGATCGGAGACGGAGGACGCGTTGCAGGCGACCTATTGGGAAAGCCTCGATCAGATGGTTGCGCGCATGGATGTGCTCAGCATCAACTGTCCGCATACGCCAAGCACGTTTCATCTGATGAATGCCCGGCGGTTGAAGCTGATGAAGCCCGGCGCGGTGATAGTGAACACGTCGCGCGGCGAGGTCATTGACGAAAACGCGCTTACACGGATGCTGCGGGCAGGCGAAATCAAGGGAGCCGGGCTGGATGTGTATGAGCATGGCACAGCCATCAATCCGCGCCTGCGCGAGTTGGACAATGTGGTACTGTTGCCGCATATGGGATCGGCCACCTTGGAGGGCCGGATCGAGATGGGCGAAAAGGTAATCATCAACATCAAGACCTTCGACGACGGACACCGCCCGCCGGATCAGGTCGTTCCGTCTATGCTGTGATCAGGTGCCGCGTCCGCGCTGCAATTTTTGGTGCAAGAGTTACACTGGAGGGTTTTGAAATGCGGATGATCGGTATCGGATTTGCGCTTTTGTTGGCGGGGGCTGCGGGCGCGCAGCAGGCTGCGGACAGTGTTTCGCCCGAAGCGGCCGGAGCAGGCGTCTTTGGCGGGATGGGCGCGGCCGTCGACGCGGCCTTTGCCGCGAAGGCACGCGGCGAGCCAGTCATCGCAGCCGATTGGATGGTTGCGACTGCCAATCCACATGCGGCGCAGGTTGGTGCAAAGGTTTTGGCCGAAGGCGGTACGGCCGCGGATGCGCTGGTGGCCGTGCAGGTGATTCTGGGGCTGGTGGAGCCGCAATCCTCGGGCATGGGGGGCGGTGCGTTTCTGGTCTGGTATGATGCACAATCCGGTCGGGTCACGACATTGGACGGTCGCGAGACGGCACCGCTCGCTGCGACGCCGAGGTTGTTTCAGGACGCCGCCGGCGAGCCGCTGGGATTTTTCGACGCAGTCGTCGGCGGGCGGTCCGTCGGTGTGCCGGGGACGCCTGCCTTGTTGCAGCAAGCCCACGAGCGCTGGGGCCGGGCGGAATGGTCAGGACTGATCACCCCTGCCATTGATCTGGCGCAGGACGGATTTTCCGTGTCGCCGCGACTTGCGGCTCTGGTCGCCGATGATGCCGAGCGGCTTGGCAGTTCGCCCGATACGGCGGCCTATTTCCTGCCGGGTGGCGTGCCGGTTGCCGAGGGCGCGATACTGAAAAACGCCGCCTATGCTGAAAGCCTGCGTAAGTTCGCGGCAGATGGCGCGGCACCGTTCTACACCGGTGATATTGCCGCGCAGATCGTCGCGGCTGTGCAGGGTGCCGGCAATCCCGGTGTGCTGAGCGCCGTCGATCTCGCGATATACAGCGTCAAGGAACGTGATGCGGTTTGCGGCCCGTACCGCGGGCATGAGGTATGCGGAATGGGGCCGCCGTCATCGGGGGCTGTGGCAGTCGGGCAGATATTGGGTTTGCTTGAAGGCTACGATCTGAGCGCGGGTCCGATGGATGCGGACGTGCGCCGCCTGATCGGGGACGCCTCGCGCCTCGCGTTTGCGGATCGCGGGCGCTATCTGGCGGACAGCGACTATGTGCCGGTTCCAGTGAAAGGTTTGCTTGACCCGGACTATCTGGCAGAGCGCGCAAAACTGCTGGCGGGGGATGATGCGCTGCCTGAAGTAACGGCCGGCACGCCGACCTTCGATCACGCGGTCATCTGGGCGGACCATGCGGCGATCGAGATGCCGTCGACCTCGCATATCTCCATTGTCGACAGCTATGGCAACGTGGCCAGCATGACCACAACCATCGAAAACGGGTTTGGCAGTCGCGTCATGGCGGCGGGATTTCTGCTCAACAACGAATTGACCGATTTTTCCTTTCGCAGCCATGTCGATGGCGTGCCGGTCGCCAATCGGGTGGAGCCAGGCAAGCGGCCGCGTTCCTCGATGTCGCCGACCATCGTAATGAAGGACGGTGAGCCCATTTTGGCGGTGGGCAGTCCGGGCGGCAGCAGGATCATCGGCTTTACGGTGCAGGCGATTATCGCGCATCTGGACTGGGGAATGAACGTGCAGCAGGCCGCGGCAATGCCGCATGCCGTCAACCGTTTCGGCACCTATGATCTGGAAAGTGGCACGGTCGCTGCCGATATGGCACCGGCGCTGGAGGCCTTGGGATATGAGGTCAACGCCCGCGATCTGACGTCGGGCTTGCACCTGATCGCCATCGGAGCAGAGTTGCAGGGCGGGGCGGACCCCCGTCGCGAGGGAATTGCACTGGGAGAATAGGGCATGGCACAGACCACGGCATTGCCGCGCAACGAAATGGGGATCGGATCGGCACTGGGTGTTCTGAAACAACGCTTTGGCGAGCGGTTCCAGACCGGCGAGGCGATCCGCCAGCAACACGGTCACACGACGACTTGGATCGACAACCAGCCCCCCGATGGCGTGGTTTTCGCGCAATCGACTGCCGAAGTCTCTGAAATCATGAAGATATGCGCGGCGCATAAGGTGCCTGTGATCCCCTTTGGCACCGGCACGTCGCTGGAAGGCCATGTAAACGCACCTGCAGGTGGCATCAGCATCGACATGATGCAAATGGATCAGGTTCTCGAAGTCAATGCGGGTGATCTGGATTGTCGCGTGCAGCCCGGAGTCACCCGCGAGGCGCTCAACACCTATCTGCGTGATCAGGGGCTGTTCTTTCCCATTGATCCCGGCGCAAACGCCAGCCTAGGCGGGATGACCGCCACGCGGGCTTCTGGAACGAACGCCGTTCGCTATGGCACGATGAAAGACAACGTACTGAGCGTCGAGGCGGTCATGGCGGACGGTACCGTGATCCGTACCGCAAGCCGCGCGCGCAAGTCGTCCGCTGGGTACGATCTGACGCGGCTGATGGTCGGATCCGAAGGAACGCTGGGCCTGATCACTGAGATTACATTGCGTCTGCAAGGGATACCCGAGGCGATCAGCGCGGCAAGCTGCTCCTTTCCTACGGTAGAGGACGCTTGCGAAACTGTTATGGCCGTTATTCAATACGGCGTCCCGGTTGCCCGGATCGAACTGCTGGACGCGCTCGTGGTCAAGGCGCTGAACAGCTATTCCAAGCTCGACCTGCCCGAGACGCCATTGCTGCTGTTGGAATTCCACGGCTCCCAAGCAGGAGTTGCCGAACAGGCCGAAACCTTTGGCGCGCTGGCGGATGAAAACGGTGGTACCGGGTACAAGGCAACGACGACGCTGGAAGAACGCAACAAGCTGTGGCAAGCGCGACATGACGCTTATTGGGCGATGCTGGCGCTTCGTCCGGGATGCAAGGCCGTGACCACGGATGTTTGCGTGCCGATTTCGCGGCTGGCGGACGCGGTCGGTGGAGCAAACGCACGCGCCGCTGATTTAGGCCTGACCGCCCCCATCGTCGGCCACGCGGGCGACGGAAACTTCCACGCGTCGATCCTGATCGACATGGACGACGCCGAAGAAGTCGCCAGGGCCGCGGAATTCGTGAGCCATCTGAATGAGCTGGCAATTTCGATGGATGGCACCTGTACAGGCGAACACGGTATCGGCCAGGGAAAACGCCGCTATCTGGTCAAGGAACTGGGGCAGGGTACGGTTGACGTCATGGGAACAATCAAGCGCGCGCTGGACCCGGACAACCTGCTGAACCCCGGGAAAATCCTTCCAGCCTGAGAAATCCGCCGCTCACGCCTGCCAGACCACACTTCTCGATGGATGAGATCGCCACCATGAGCCAAGGCGAAATCATGCGGAATCTGGGCGCATTTCAACAGTCCGCCCAGTCACAGGCCGCCGCGAATATCAATGCGATGAGCCTTGACTGAAGACACGGATAGAAATTCCCGTGACCCGCGTCGGTTTTGTGCTTTGACAGGTCGGCGGCTAGGTGCGAATGCGCGGCATCCCTCTTAAAACGAGGGCGATACGTTGCACAAGGAATCGGGCACCCATGAAAACTCAAGTCAAAGCACTGGTCGTCGGCGGTGGCGCTGTCGGCACGTCAATCGCTTATCACTTGGCAAAGGCGGGATGGGACGATGTGATGTTGCTGGAACGCGACGAGCTGACGTCGGGATCCACCTGGCACGCGGCGGGACTGCTCCCCTATTTCAACATGTCCTTTGCGACGACCCACATCCATGATTATTCGATCAAGTTCTACAAGACGCTTGAAGAGGAAACCGGATTGAACGCCGGTTTTGCGGTCGTCGGCAATCTGCGCATGGCGCAGACGGACGCGCGGATGGATGAATACATGCTCTATGCGTCCACCGCCGAGACATGCGGTGTGCCGTACGAATGGATGACACCCGATGAGATCAAGGCCAAGTGGCCGCTGATCCGTACCGAAGACCTGAAGGGTGCGCTGTACCACCAGACCGACGGCTACATTAACCCCGCAGACGTGACGATGGCGATGGCCAAGGGCGCGCGGCAGCGTGGTGTGGCGATCGAACGCAAGTGGCAGGCCGATGCGTTCCATTGGAACGGCGCGGCATGGGAAGTCACCTGCACCAAGATGGTCGAAAAGGGTGGCAACCTTGTGCCGTCCGAGGAACAGGTCGTTATCACAGCAGAGCATGTCGTCACTGCATCCGGCAACCACGCGCAGCGCACCGCAAAGATGCTGGGCATCAAGATGCCCGCCATTCCGGTCGAACATCAGTTCATCGTGATGGACCAGGATCCCGAGCTGGTGAAATTCCGCGCCGAGGGCAATGTGGAGCATCCGGTGATCCGCGACGCCGATGCGCAATCCTACGTGCGCGAAGAACGCGGCGGCTGGATTCTGGGTGTCTATGAACCGCACGCGCCGGCGCGCTTCGAATATGGTGTTCCGGACAGCTTCCGGGCCGATCTGTTCCAGCTTGATCTGGACCGGATCGAAGACCAGTACATGGCGATGAACCACCGCATCCCCTCGGCAGAGGAATGCGGCCTCAAAGACGATTTCAACGGTCCGATCTGCTATACGCCGGACGGCAATCCGCTAGTTGGTCCGGCACCGGGCCTGCGTAACATGTGGCTGGCCGAAGGGTTCTCTTTCGGGATCACCGCCGCCGGTGGCACCGGCTATTATCTGGCGCAACTGATGGTAGAGGGCGAGGCCGAAATCGACATGGCGTCGCTCGACCCCAAGCGTTACGGCGACTGGATGACCACGGAATTCGCGGCCCGCAAGAACGAAGAGGCCTATGAACACGTCTATATCCTGCATCACCCGGACGAAGAACGCCCGGCCTGCCGTCCGCTGCGGACCTCGCCTGCCTATGACCGCCAAGCCGCCCGCGGCGCGCAATTCGGTTGGGTCAACGGATGGGAACGTCCGAACTACTTTGCTCCGGCAGGGTTCAACGATCACGACGCGCGGTCTTTCCGGCGCGGCGGTTGGTGGGAACACGCGGTTGAAGAAGCAAAAGCCATCCGCGAAGGCGTCGGTCTGATCGACGCAACGGCGTTCACCAAGCACCTCGTCAAAGGGCCGGGGGCGACGCAGTTTCTTGACTGGTTCACCTGCAACAAACTGCCGAGCGTGGGCCGTATCAACCTGACCTATGCGCTGACCTCTGCCGGTACGACGCGCACCGAATACACGATCGTGCGTCTGGCGCAGGACGAATACTACCTCGTCTCCGCAGGTGCCTGGACCGCCTATGACAGCGACTATCTGCGCAAGGCGATCGAGGACAAGGCCCCGGAATTCGGCTATATCGAATGTCATGATGTGACCACCCAATGGGGCGTTTTTGCCATCGCGGGCCCCAAGTCCCGCGATGTTCTGCGCGAAGTGATCAAGGATGCCGACCCTGACACGGTGCTGTCAAACAAGCGGTTCCCGTGGCTGACCATGCGCAATATCGAACTGGGAATGGTTCCTGTGCGCGCCATTCGGGTCGCGTATACGGGCGAGCTTGGGTGGGAATTGCATCATCCCATCGAGATGCAGAACCACCTGTTTGATCTGCTGGAGAAAGCGGGTGAGAAACACGGGATGAAACTGGTCGGCGCGCGGGCGCAGAACTGGCTGCGGCAGGAAAAATCCTATCGCGCCTTCGGCACGGAGCTTGGCCGCGACGCCACCCCGCTCGAGGCCGATCTGCCGAGGTTTGTCGATATGTCAAAGGAGTTTCATGGCAAACAGGCAATGGCCGATCACGGCATCAACGCAAAATGCGTGACCCTGCTGATCAACGGCCCTGACGATGCGGATCCTTGGGGCCGCGAAGTGCTGTACCACGCTGACGGGCGCACCGGGCGTCTGACATCGGGCGGCTACTCGGTCGCGTTCGGCAAGAGTATCGGTATGGGTTATGTCAAACCCGAACACGCCGAAGTGGGCACCAAATTGCAGGTCAAGATGTTCGACCGGCTGTGGGATGCCGAAATCGTCGAGGACAGCCCTTATGACCCGAAAAACGCGGCCATCCGCGTTGACGGGTAGGGTGCAGTGCGCCGCTGGGTCTTGGGGTTGCTCTGCGCTCTTGCGCTTGCCGGTGTCTTGCTGCCCGACAATCCGCTGACGCGGCAGGCCCAGACCTATGCGCGGTCCGTCGCGACAGCCGCCGCCGCCACCTATGTTACGCTCCGCACGCTGAACGCGTTCCTGTCCACAGCGCAGGAACTGGAGGTCGGCGTGTCCTTCATCGCGTCCGGCACGGCACAGCCGCTCAAGGTGCTGGAGCCTATTGACGACACGATCGAACGATTTGCAGATCTCGTATTTGGCATCATGGTGGCCACAGGGGTGATTGCTGTCGCTTTGGGGCCGGTAAGCGCCATTGGTCTCGCGCTTCTTGCCGTGGCACTTGCCGTCTGGACGTTTACCGCGCAGGGACACGCGGGCCTGCCGCGCAAGATGGCGTGGTATGGCGGGTTTCTAGGTCTCGCGCTGCCTGTCGCGCTTGTCGTTTCGTCGCCGCTAGCGGGCGCGATGACCGAAAACACCTATCACCGCAATATCTCGCTGATCAGCGAAATCACCGCCAGCGTGGGTGCTGCTCCTGCGCTGGGGCGCGAAGAGCCGGGTTTGACGGAATACCGCCAACTGGCCGACAACCTGTGGAACCGCGCGGACGAATTGATTGACGCACTGCTGGCAGTCCTGGGCGTGCATATCTTTCGCATCTTTATCCTTCCGGCGCTGCTGATCGGCGGATTGTTCGTCCTCGCGCGGCATTTCGCGCGCGGCACCTGATCGCCTCAGCGGACCTGTCGCGTGGCAAGCCAGGCGTTCCACGCCTCGGCACCGCCCTGGAACGCATTCAGATCGACATCGCCCGCGATACCACCGATCCGCCCTGTCGCGGAATACTGCCAAAACCGCCAGTTTTGACCCGGAAATGCCTCGGACAACGGTTTGGCCGTGGACCGCAGCCAGAATTCATAGCCTTTGAAGCTGCCCAGCCGGTTTTCGGAATAGAATTTCGGTGTCGTGTAGATGATCGGACGCTGGCCGTAATGTGCCTCGACGATGCTCAGCCAACGCCGCATCTGGTTGTGCACCTCGTCGGCGGGCGGGCGAAGGTGCGCGCAGGTGGGCGAAAGCGGATTCCATTCCATATCCAGCACGGGTGGCAACATGCCTGTCGTGCGTGGCACGTTGCGGATGAACCAGCGCGCCTGCACTTCGGGTGTCGTGCAGAAATAGTAAAAGTGATAGGCACCCCGCGCCACGCCCGCCTGTCGGGCACCGCGCCAATGGCTGTCGAACATGGGATCAGCTATGTCACCGCCTTCGGTCGCCTTCAGAAAGGCAAAATTGACACCGTTGCGCCGTGCCTCGCGCCAGTCGATATGTTTTTGAAACCGTGCGGCATCTATGCCCTGCACCGCCATCTGCTGAGGGCGCGGACGTCCGAATTCCACGGGCTTGGCATCCGAAAACCGCGCAGGCACTACGGTGCCAAGCGGGGCAGGCGGCGGGCCGCCGCCACAGGCCGCCAGAAGGAATAGCGCCGCAGCGAGAAAAGCGCGCCGCTTCATGTCGCTTTGCGCGCGATGAACGCCAGATTGTTCGCTGCCATTTCCCTGATCTCCACTGTCAAACCATGGGATGCCAAACATGCGGCGATCCATTGGTCATCCTTGTAGCCGATATCGGCATCCGCCGCACGCAGCTCGGCGTCAAACCGCGCGTCGCCTTCGGACGTCAGGGCACCTTGACGTTTGAACGGTCCGTAAGCCACGAAAACGCCCGCAAACGCCAACGCCCGTGACGATTGCGCCAGAACCGTTGCGGCATCTTGTTCTGAGATAAGGTGCAGGAGGTTTACCACCGCAACCAGCGCATGGCTGCCGTCTTCTGCCCAGCCAACCTGCGTCGCATCAAGCTGCTTTGCGGGCGCGATATTCTTCAGGCCGTTGTCGGCGGCATATCCGTCGATGCTTGCGATCCGTTCCGGATCCACATCCGTGGGGTGCCAATGCAGACCGGGGCATGCGGCGGCGAAGCGGATCACATGTTGCCCGGTCCCGCTTGCCAGCTCCAGAGCGGGGCCTGCGGGCGGCGCTACTTCGGCAATCAGCGCGGTTATCGCATCCGCATTGCGCGCCGCAGCGGGGGCGTGGAGTTTTGCGTCACCCACAGGCATGGCGATGCTGGCAGATCGGGGCAATCGCCCACTCACCGCAGGCGTTCCGGCGTCAATGCGGTGATGATATCGGCAGGCAGGGCAGACTGACGTCCAACGACCAGATCGGCCAGCAGCTGCGATGCGCCCGCTGCTGTCTGAAAACCATAGCCGCCCTGTCCTGCGCACCAGACAA
This sequence comes from Sulfitobacter sp., assembly GCA_024637305.1. GTDB lineage: Bacteria > Pseudomonadota > Alphaproteobacteria > Rhodobacterales > Rhodobacteraceae > Sulfitobacter. The sequence goes on along the minus strand of JAGXFI010000173.1, from coordinate 17,255 downwards.
ACTCCGGTGTGTCCGGATCACGCCCCAACACCAACGTCCGGTCTGGCGCAAAACTGCGCAAACCGGCCCAAGACGCGAGTAGTCGCGTCACCGGCTGTGTCACCATGTTTTCGTACCGTGCGAGGCCCTCTGCGAGAACCATATCATCCGTGTATGCGTCATGTGGTGTGGTCGCATGCTCTTCTGCCGGAGACACCAGCAAGGCACCTGCGTCGGGTTTCGCGTACCATGTTTCGTTTGTGCCGAAAAACATCGGCCAGCGGGACAGATCATGCCCGCCGGGTGCCGGAATACGTGCCATCGACCGGCGATGAGGCACTATGCCCATCGGAGCCACGCCTGCCATCTGGGCAACTATATCGGCCCAGGCTCCCGCCGCATTGACCAATGTGCCTGCGCGAAGGATCCCTTCGGTTGTCGTAACTTCCCAGGCGCCGGACACTTGGCGGATCGCAGTAACCGGCGACTTCAAAGCGATGCGCCCGCCATTATTCCGCAAAAGCCGCGCGAAATCCTGCATCAAACGGTCGGTATCGATATCCTGCGCATCCGCGTGATACCCCGCCAGCGCCACCTTCTCCGGGTCGAGGATCGGTACCATCTCCAGCGCTTTGGCGGGCGAAATTTCCGTCACGCCCAATGCTTTGACGTCGCGGCCGAATGCTTCGGTGTCATGCGCTTCGCCGACAATCAGAAGGCCGCGCGGGGTAAGGTATCCGCCATCCTCCAGATACGAGACGCTGGCGTTGTTCAGCGCCCGCACCGAGGGCGCACCATAATTCCTTTCGATCAGCGCGGCGGACCGGCCCGAGGCATGGTGACCCAACGCATCCTCCGTCTCCAGCACGGTCACCTTGGCGTCGACGGACAGCCGCGCGGCGGCTGAAAGCCCAGCGATACCGCCGCCTATGACGATGATGTCGCTCATGTCTGCTCTTCTATCCGGTCAGTTGCGGGGGGCGGTGCGGGCGAAAGCGCGGACAACCGGTCATAAAGCTCGGGCGTCAATTCATAGGACATGGCGTCAAGCGATGGCGCAAGCTGTTCGCGCGATCGGGCCGAGATGATCGGGGTCGGTGCGGTTTCATGCGCCGCTGCCCATGCAACCGCGAGCGTGGCAGGATGCGCCCCGACTTCGGAGGCGATTGCGCGCAACCCTTCTGCGGCCTTGTGCATGAAGTCCATTCGGTAACGTGCGGCATAGCGGTCATCCTCGGTAAGCCGACCGGTGCCGCCCCCTACGTATTTGCCCGTCAAAAGCCCACCGCCAAGCGGTGAATAGGGTGCCACCAGAATACCCAGGTCTGCCGCCATCGGCAGGATCTCTACTTCTGCCTGACGTTTGACCAGATTGTACATCGGCTGGATCACGGCGATCTCAAGGTCGAAGGTTTTTGCGATTCCGGCAGCTTTGACCACCTGCCACGCGGCGAAATTGGACAGGCCGATATGCCGGATATGCCCCTTGCGGCGCAATTCGGCAAAGGCCTCGAAGCTCTCTTTCATGTCGGTATCGGGATCAAAGCGGTGCAGGTAAAGCACGTCGAGAACATCGAGATTCATCCGCTTTCGCGAGGTTTCCGCGGATTCGAGAATATTCTCGCGCCCTGATCCGCCGTTATAGGCGGCCTTTGTCGCAATGATCAGCCCTTCGCGCCTATGCCCGAGCATGCTGCCCAGCAGTGTCTCGGACGCCCCGTCTGTATAAACATGGGCTGTGTCGAAATGCGTGATTCCCGCTGCGACGCAATCCTCGAACATCGCGCGTGAGGGGGCCGCATCGGCGCGGCCCCCGAACTGCATGGTGCCGAATGCAAGGCGGCTTGCGGGGGTTCCATCGGGGCTGGTGAGAATGTTTTTCATAGCCAATCCGTGCCACGTGTGACGGGACGGCGCAACAATCATCCCAAACCTTTTTCAGTCGCTCGTTGATACGCCGGCCGCGCATGTATCCCATCGACAAAGCCTGCCAGATTTGGAAAATCCTTCTGACGCTTCTGCATCATTGCAATCTCGGCCGGGAAACTCAGCATGATGTCCGCAGCTGACAGATCATCCTGCACGAAATGCCCCGAAGGCCGCACGAGGCTGTCCATGTAGCGATAGTGACTGTCCAGCTCTGCCGTGATCCGCGGGTGCAAGGGTGCGCCTGCCTCGCCCAGACGACCGACATAGAGGTTCAACAGGATCGGCGTCATCGCAGAGCCTTCGGCGAAATGCATCAATTCGAGATGCTGGACGTAATCGTCGCTACCGATGTCCGGTATCATCTGCGGGGCAAAGCGCGCGCAGAGCAATTCGACTATCGCGGCACTTTCCGCGATCAGCCGTCCATCCATTTCAACCATCGGGGACTTGCCCAGCGGATGTACCGCGCGCAGTTCAGGTGGCGCGAGATTGGTCTGTTTGTCGCGCTCGTAGGGGATGACGTCGTAAGGTTGGCCGATTTCTTCGAGCAGCCAAAGAATACGGTGCGAGCGGGACCTGTTGAGGTGATGAAGCTTTATCATGCCAGCACTCTACGCGGTAATCATGGCGCGGCAATAGAAGACGGGCAGGCGTTGTTTTCGAACAGGAAAGCTTATGCCGGCCGCAGCAATCTGTCGACCGCGCGCATGATCGGCTTGCGGCGCTGGTGCGCGATGAAGGTATGGGCGAGCCACAGCAAGAAAGCCTGCACGAAGATCGCATTGGTCCCGAATTCAAACGCCAGCTGACCCAACGCCAGACCGAACAGGATGCCATAGGGCCAGACGGTGCGCCCCAGTCGCACGCAATGACGCGCAAAGGCGGCATCGTTACGGCAAGCGCGCCGCAATCCTCTGAGCGGTCCGATGACGTGCGCCCGCGCGATGTAGAAAACGGATGCAAGGATCAAAGCCCAGAAAATCATGCCCCAAGGTGCCGCCAGCGTGCTGTGTCGCAGCTCGAACCGCGACAGAAGCGGCCCCACGAGATGCGCATACATCAGCGCCACCGGCACTGCGATTGCCATCATCCAAATGCTCCACACCTTTTCGGTGCCTGCAATCATTCTGTGTCTTCTGACATCCATCGCAGTCGTTCCAATTGCCTCTGGACTGCAACCATAACGGGAGATTCGGGCAAATCTAGGGCGAGGTCTAAGCAAATGAATAGGCATTGAAGATCGATAGCCAGCTCCGGTGTCCTATCCATAAGGACAAGGATCGCGCCAGGATGGACATACCCGCTAGCCCAAGGGTCCAAATAAGAAGGCCCCGTAAAAACGGGGCCTTTCCGATGATGTCAGGTCGATTATTGCGGGATATCGCCCGTGATCCCTTCAACAAAGAAATTCATGCCGGCGAGCGTGCCGTCATCCGCGACTTCGCCATCGGCCAGCCACTGGGTACCGTCCTGCTTGTTGATCGGCCCGGTGAAGGGGTGGTACTCGCCCGACGCGATCGCTTCCTTGAGCGCCAGCGCCTCTTCCTTCACTTCGGCAGGCACTGCGTCCGTGATTTCGCCGATGGCAACCATGCCCGGGCCGATACCGTCCCATGTATCCGTCGACGTCCAGGTGCCGTCCATTACCGCCTTGGTCCGCGCGATGTAGTAGGGAGCCCAGTCGTCGATGATCGAGGACACGCGCGGGAAGGGCGCGTACTGCGCCATGTCGGATGCCTGCCCGAATGTCACGACATCGCCTGCCTCTTGCGCGGCAGCTTGCGGCGCTGTGGAATCGGTGTGTTGCAGCACCACGTCGGCACCCTGTTCGATCAGAACCTTGGCCGCATCCGCTTCCTTGGCAGGATCGAACCAGGTGTAGGCCCACACGATCTTGAACTCTACGTCAGGGTTGGCCTTGCGTGCATGAATGAACGCTGAATTGATGCCCCGGATCACTTCGGGGATCGGGTATGAACCGATATAGCCGACGATGTTGGATTTGGTCATCTTGCCCGCAATATGGCCCTGAATTGCGCGCCCTTCGTAGAATCGCGCGGAGTAGGTCGATACGTTGTCGGCGCGCTTGTAACCGGTCGCGTGTTCGAATTTCACATTGGGAAACTTTTGTGCGACCTCGACGGTTTGATCCATGTAGCCGAACGACGTGGTAAAGATCAGGTCAGCGCCCTTCAGCGCCATATCCGTGATCACCCGCGTGGCATCAGGGCCTTCGGCGACGCTTTCGACAAATACGGTTTCGACCTTATCGCCGAATTCTTCCTCGAGCGCGAGACGGCCTTGGTTATGTTCATAGGTCCAGCCACCGTCGCCGACGGGGCCCACAAAAACAAATCCGACCTTGGTCTTGTCCTGTGCCATCGCAGTACCCGCCAGCGCAAGCGCCAGTGTGGCACCGGTCAGCAATTTCGTGAATTTCATGTTGTCGTCTCCCCAGAGTGGTTATTGGCCTCAGGACGAGGCATGGAAATTCCGGCCGAGAGAGCCGGGAGCTGCAGTTTTGTCCGCAGACAGGATCACCAGCACGACGATGGTGATCACGTAAGGCGACATTGCCAGATACTCCACGGGAATGGCAACGCCTACCGCCTGAAGATTCAACTGAAGTTGGACCAAGCCGCCGAAAAGATAGGCGCCGATCAGCAGGCGAAGGGGTTTCCAGCTGGCGAAAACCACCAGCGCGAGCGCGATCCAGCCCACGCCTGCCGTCATCCCTTCAGTCCATTGCGGTACACGGATCAGGCTGATGTAGGCCCCGCCGAGCCCGGCGCAGGCTCCGCCGAACATGATGGCGGCGGTACGGATGCGCACTACCTTGTATCCCAGCGCATGCGCGGCATCGTGATTTTCACCCACTGCACGCAGGATCAGCCCGAGGCGGGTGAATTTCAACACTACCCAAACCGTGATCACAAGCGCCAGGGCCGCGTAAAGCATCAGATCATGGCTCAGAAGGACTGGGCCGATGACAGGGATATCCGCCAAACGGCCGAAATCCACATCCCCCAGCCGCGGCGGCTTTATCCCGACATAGCTTTGTCCCAACAGCGCTGACAGCCCCAGACCGAACAACGTGAGCGCCAAGCCCGACGCGACCTGGTTGGCAAGCATAACCTGCGTGAGAAACGCAAACAGCAGGCTGATCACGGCCCCGCCGACAGCGGCCGCGGCAAACCCCGCAAGCGGCGATCCGGTTTCCACCGCGACGGCAAAACCACAGATCGCGCCGGCAATCATCATGCCCTCGACGCCAAGGTTCAGAACGCCTGTCCGCTCCACCACCAACTCTCCGATGGCCGCGAAAATCAGCGGCGTGGCGGCGACCAGAAAGCCCGCGATGAACAGCACCGGATTGATTGCCGACAGATCCATCAAACGGCCTCCGTCCGGCCAAGACGCAGCCGGAAATTGGTGAAAAGGTCGAACGCCAGCAGGAAAAACAGCAGCATGCCTTGGAATACCTGAATTGCAGCGGCGGGAAGTCCGAGGTTGCTCGACGCGATGTCGCCTCCGATATAGGTCAGCGCCATCAATCCTCCCGCCAGCAGAATGCCCACCGGATGCAGCCGGCCCAGAAATGCCACGATGATTGCCGTGAAACCGTAACCGACGTTGAAATCAATCGTGACCTGCCCGGCAGGACCCGACACTTCGAAAAGCCCCGCCAACCCGGCGAGCAAGCCCGACGTGCCGAGGCAAAACAGGATCAAACGTGCCGGATTGACGCCGGAAAACCGCGCCGCACGCGGCGCTTCGCCGGTGACCCGGATCGCAAATCCCAACCGGTGACGCGCCAGCAGCACATAACCGAAGATGACCGCAACAAGTGCGGCGACCACCCCCCAGTGCATTCCCGACCCGGCGATGAGATCTGCATTATAGGCACTCGGATATTGTTGCAGGTTCCGCGATCCGGGAAAGCCCATGCCTTCCGGGTTTCTCAGCAACCCCAATGACATGGAGGCCAGAAATTGTTCCGCCACATAGACCAGCATCAGGCTGACCAAAATTTCGTTGGTTCCGAATCGCACCTTGAGAAGGGCGGGGATCATCGCCCAGACCCATCCGCCCGCCGCGCCCGCGATCACCATCAGCGGAAACACATACCATGTCGCGGCAGGATAAAACGCCAGCCCGACGCCTGCGCCGAAAAGCGCACCCATGATATATTGCCCTTCAGCCCCGATGTTCCAGATTCCGGCTTTGAAGCCCAATGAAAGACCGATTGCGATCAGCACCAGCGGCGCGCCTTTGATCAACAGCTGCGGTCGGTAATAAAAAGCGAATTCGCCAAACAAAGGTTCCCAAAATATCGTCACGATCGAGGCAACCGGATCGTTGCCCAGGGCCGCAAACAGCATCCCACCGGCGATCATCGTGGCGACCACGGCCAGCACGGGTGCTGCCAACGCGAAGGCTCGGCTCGGCTCGGGGCGTTTTTCCAGCCGGATCACGCACAGTCCCCTATTTCATTGTTCTGAAAAATATCCAATCCAGCCGGCTCAGACATGCGCGACCTCCATACCGTGAGTGCCACCCATCATCTGACCGATCTCCGCCACATCCAGCCCAAGCGCAGGCATTGTGGCGCTCAACCGGCCTTCGTTCAGTGCCGCGAAACGGTCGGAAATCTCCATCAGCTCGTCGAGGTCCTGGGAAATCACGATTACCGCTGCGCCCTTTTCCGCCAGATCCAGCAGCGCCTGACGGATCGCCGCCGCCGCAGAGGCATCGACGCCCCATGTCGGTTGGTTGACCACCAGAACTTCTGGGCGCTGCATCACCTCGCGACCGATCACGAATTTCTGCAAGTTACCCCCCGACAGCGACCGCGCCGTCGCCGAAGGTCCGGGCGTGCGCACATCGAACCGCTCGATGATGTTGTTGGCGAACCGTTTTGCGGCATCCCAATCAAGAAACCCATGGTGTTCCAACCTCTCGCGGGCCGCTCCGGTCAGCATTGCATTCTCCGTCAGCGTCATGTCCGGCACTGCGGCATGGCCCAACCGCTCTTCGGGCGCGGCCAACAGCCCTAATGCGCGTCGCGCCGTCGGGCGGAGCGCGCCAATGTCGGTGCCTTGAAACCGGATCATACCCGGCTTTACCGTCATTTCCCCCGACAGGGCGGCCAGCAATTCATCCTGTCCGTTGCCAGCCACGCCACCGATCCCCAGAACCTCGCCGGAGCGCAGGTCGAACCCGATATCACGCAGGGGCATTCCGAAAGCGTTCGGTGCAGGGGCGCTGAGGCCTTCAAGCTTCAGTACGGTTTCACCGGGAACCTTGCCTGCGCGCGTCGGCACTTTGAGAACGGAACCCACCATCATCTCCGCCATGTCCCGGGCCGTTGTCTCGGACGGGACGCAGGTGGCGACGACCTTGCCACCGCGCAGGATCGTGGCCGCGTCGCACAGGGCGCGGATTTCCTCCAGCTTGTGCGAGATATACAGGATTGCCGTGCCTTCGGCGCTAAGCTTGCGCAAGGTCTGGAACAGGATATCTACCTCTTGCGGGGTCAGAACGCTCGTCGGCTCGTCCATGATCAGCAGCTTCGGCTCCTGCAGCAGGCAGCGAATGATTTCCACCCGCTGGCGCTCACCGGCGGACAAGTCTCCGACGATCCTGTCAGGAGACAACGGCAGGCCATAGGTTTCTGATACGGCCCTGATCCGTGCGGAAAGCGCCCGCATCCTTGGCGCGTTTTCCATGCCCAGTGCGATGTTCTCCGCGACGCTGAGAGCATCGAAAAGCGAGAAATGCTGAAATACCATGCCGACACCAGCCGCGCGCGCCGCACGCGGTTCTGCCGGCGCATAGTCCGCGCCGTTCATCCGCATCCGCCCCTTGTCAGGTTTGACGAGGCCGTAAATCATCTTGACCAGCGTCGACTTGCCCGCCCCGTTCTCGCCCAAAAGCGCGTGAACCTCACCCGAAGCGATACTGAGGGACACGTCGTCATTGGCGACCACGCCCGGATAGGCTTTGGTCAGACCATCAAGGCTCATGAGCTGGGTCAAGCGGGCGTCCTTATGGGCAAAAGCGATCCTATCGTGCTTTGTGCAATGGCGTCGGGGTGTTTGCCAAGGGACTTGTCGCCAATCGGGCAGGTGATCGCGGCGGAATCGAGGTGCATCTCCTTCAACCGCTTGGAGAACCGCGCCCATTTGGTGTCCGATCCGATCAGCCCGATGCCAGCTGCTTTGTGCTCCAGCAGGGCCGCACAAAGGGCAAGGTCGATGTCATGCGAATAGGTGAGAATCAGATGTTGCGCCTCTGCGGGCGCGCGGCGCGCCAACGCGGGCATGGGGGCCGCCCGAAGGATGGTGACGCCTTCGGGGGCCACTTCGGGGAACCGTTCAACTGCTGTGTCGATCCAGGTGATGTCAAACGCACTGGTGGCTGCCGCGTGACGAACGACGGCACGCCCGACATGCCCGGCACCCCAGACCCAAAGGGGTATGGCGGTCGCAGGATCCGTTAGGGCAAGCGTGATGGGTTGCGTCTGATCGACGGCGCGCCGCTGCCGTGTGAACAGCAATGTAACCACCCCGCCACAGCATTGTCCCAAGCCGGGGCCGAGCGGAATCGTCTCCTCGTGGTCGTCGCTTTCATTTGCTAGCATCCGGCGGGCCTTTTCGATGGCCCGCAATTCGAGCGCGCCGCCACCGATGGTGCCGCCCGTGCCTTGCGCCGTGACCATCATCGCCGTTCCGGTATCGCGCGGCGTGGAGCCACGGGTAGCGGTAATCTCGACATAGACCGCGTTCATCCGCGCGCCCTCCCGACCGCAGCCAGCACCGCCTCCGGCGTGGCGGGTGTTTGCAGATCGCCCCACGCAGGGCCGCAGGCGGCAACGGCATCGGCCAGTGCCGACCAAGCGGAAATGCCGAGCATCAGCGGGGGCTCTCCGACCGCCTTGGACCGATAGATGGTCTGCGCCGGATTAACCTGATCCCAGAGGGCGACGTTGAACACGTCGGGCCGATCAGAGCAGGCCGGGATCTTGTAGGTGGAGGGCGCATGGGTTTTCAAACCGCCCTTGTCGTCCCAGACCAGTTCTTCGGTCGTGAGCCAGCCGGCACCCTGGACATATCCCCCCTCGATCTGTCCTATGTCGATGGCGGGGTTCAGGGATGCGCCGGCATCATGCAGGATATCTGTGCGTAGGATCCGGTTCTCGCCGGTCAGCGTATCTATAACCACTTCCGTCACCGCCGCGCCGTAGGCAAAATAAAAGAACGGTCTGCCGCGCCCCTTGATGCGGTCCCATTCGATATCGGGCGTCTTGTAAAAGCCGGTAGCAGACAGGGACACCCGGTTTTCATAGGCCGATGCGACGGCTTGGGCAAAGCTGATCTGCTCTGACCCGATCCGCACCTTGCTGTCCGCAAAGGTGATTGCATCAGGCGTTGTCTGATGCTGCTGCGCCAGATGTTCCGCGATCCGGTCGCGGATCGTGTCGCAGGCGGCGCGCACGGCCATGCCGTTGAGGTCCGTCCCCGATGATGCCGCCGTGGCAGACGTGTTTGGCACCTTGGCGGTATCCGTAGCGGTGATCTTGACCGCCTCCAGCGGCACACCGAACCGCTCCGCAGCGACTTGAGCGACCTTGAGGAACAGGCCCTGTCCCATTTCCGTGCCGCCGTGGTTGAGGTGGATGGAGCCGTCCTGATAGACATGCACCAATGCGCCCGCCTGATTGAGATGGGTGAGCGTGAAGGAAATGCCGAACTTGACCGGTGTCATCGCGATGCCGCGTTTCAGGATCGGCTGATCTGCGTTCCACGCGGCAACGGCTTTGCGGCGGGCAGAATAGTCGGAGGTACGCAGCAGGCGGTCGGTCAGCGCGTTGATGATGCAGTCCTGCACCGCCTGATGATACGGTGTCGTCTGCGCGCCATGGGGAACGGGCGGGAGCGTGTCGGAGGATGGCTCCGGCGCTGCCCCACGTGAGGCAAGATCGTTGTCCGTCTGAGGGATGGGGCGGTTGTCATGTGCTTTGCCTGCGGGCAGGGGTGCCGCGTTATCGGCATAGTAATTCGCACGCCGGACATCTGCAGCGTCCAGTCCGAGGTGCCGGGCCACGTGATCCATCACCCGCTCGATCCCGACAATGCCCTGCGGCCCGCCGAAACCGCGAAAGGCCGTGGCCGATTGCGTATTGGTGCGCAACCGGTGCGAGGTGATGCGCACATCCGTGAGGTGATAGGCGTTGTCGGCGTGCAGCATCGCGCGGTCCGCCACGGGCAGTGACAGGTCCATCGCCCAACCACACCGCACGTAATGGGTGAAATCAACAGCAAGCAGTCGACCATGCCGGTCGAATGCCACATCATAGTCGATGCGGAAGTCGTGCCGTTTGCCCGTGACGATCATGTCGTCATCGCGGTCATACCGCATCTTGCACGCACGGCCCGTCAGCCGTGCCGCGACGGCACAGGCGACGGCCAGCGCATTGCCCTGACTTTCCTTGCCGCCGAAACCGCCGCCCATGCGGCGTGTCTCCACCCGCACGGCATGCATGGCCACACCCAGCGCTTCGGCTACCTTGTGCTGGATCTCTGTCGGGTGTTGGGTAGAGGCGTGAACGATCATGTCGCCGCCTTCCTGCGGCAGGGCAAGCGCCGCGTGCCCTTCGAGATAGAAATGTTCCTGACCGCCGATATGAATCCGGCCAGAAAGATGATGTTCGGCACGGTCGATGGCGGTGTCCGGATCGCCTTTGACGTAGATGCGCGGGCCGTCCTCGAAACGGCTGTCGGCGGCAAGGGCATCGTCTATGGTCAAAATCGGGGTGGCTGGCGTGATGTCCATGCGCGCGCGCCGTGCGGCATGGCGCGCCGCGTGATGCGATGTGGCGACGACCGCAAAGATGGGCTGGCCCAGATAATGCACCGATCCCTTGGCCAGCAGCGGTTCATCGTGGTTCGAAGGCGACACGTCGTTTGCATGCGGCAGGTCGTCCGCCGTCAGTACGGCAACGACACCTGGCGCGCGCCGCACCTCGTCGAGGTCCACCGCGTCGATAGTTCCGGCGGCCAGCGGGCTAAGCCCGAAGGCAAGATGCAGCGTACCCGCAGGGGTCGGCAGGTCATCGACATACCGCGCAGCCCCGCTTACATGGAGCTTGGCCGCATCATGCGGAAGGGGCTTTGCGACGCTCATGCGCGCACCGCCTTTACATCGGTCGCTGTTCCCTCTTCTGCGTGAAAGAACCGCAGCAACAAATTCTGCGCGGTCTGCATCCGGTAAGATGCCGATGCCCGCATGTCCGACAGCGGCTGAAAATCGTCTGCGAGGGCGGTCATGGCCTTGCGGAACGTTGCTTCGCTATAGGCCTGGTTTGCGATTGCCGCCTCTGCGCGGGCCGCGCGTTTGGGTGTGCCGGCCATTCCGCCAAAAGCGAGGCGGGGTGCCCTGATGGTATCGCCGTCGCGCGGGATGTTAAGGCACGCGCAAACAGCGGAAATATCCTGATCGAACCGCTTCGACAGCTTGTAGCACCGCAAGGTGTCGGCCTGTTTCGGAACCGTGAGGGCCTCGATGAATTCGCCTGGCGCGCGGTCTTGTTTGCCGTAGTCGATAAAGAAATCTTCAAGCGGTATCTGGCGTCGCATATCGCCGTGGCGCAGATGTAATGTCGCGCCCAGGGCGATCATCGCGGGCGAGCCATCTCCGATTGGCGATCCGTTGGCGATGTTTCCGCCGATGGTCGCGGCCTCGCGGACCTGAACAGCCCCATACCGGCGCAGCATCGCGGAGAGCGAAGGGAAATGCGGGTCAAAATACCGCTCGAGTTCGGCAATGGTCGTCATGGCCCCGATGCGCCAATCGTCCGGCGTTTCCGAGATTCCGCGCAGATCGGCACAGCGGTTGAGAAAGGCGATTGGCCCTAGATCACGCAACTGCTTGGTCACCCAAAGCCCAACATCCGTAGCCCCTGCGATCAGCGTTGCATTTGGATGTTTCGCGTACCAACCGGCCAGATCATCCGCAGACGCAGGTGCGACGCAATCCGAAGATTGCGCAACAGCGACACCATCGGCCAACACAATCGTCCTGAGATGCGCAGGCGCACCGGTCCCCTCGATAGCTTCGGCCGCGCGGACAATCGGGGCGTACCCGGTGCAACGGCAAAGGTTTCCGGCAAGCGTTACGTCATGGTCCGTGGCACCGTTCAGATGCGCGGTGGCCATCGAGATGACAAATCCCGGTGTGCAGAACCCGCATTGGCTGCCGTGATGGTCGATCATCGCGGTTTGCGCGGGATGCGGCGTGCCGTCGGGGGCTGCAAGCCCTTCAACCGTCGTGACATGCTTGCCGTGGATCTGCGGCAGGAACAGGATACAGCCATTGAGCGCGCGGTGCCCGCTTTCGTCGCTGACCATGACGGTGCAGGCACCACAATCACCTTCGTTGCAGCCCTCTTTGGTTCCTGTGAGCTGTCGTTCTTCGCGAAGCCAGTCAAGCAGGGTCATCGTCGGACGAATGTCGGTAAGCGACACAGCATCTCCGTTAAGAAGAAACGAAATGTCCATGGAAATTGCCTGCCGCGGTACCGAATTAGCCCTTGTAGTTGCGCGGTGCTCGATGCGGCGTAGAGCGCGGCGCGGGCGGAGATCAGGCAGGCTAGTCGCGTCAAGCGCCATTTGGCAAGAGCAAACATGCCGCGCACTGCAACCTGCCTCTGGCACCCGCTCTGCGGCTGGCCTAGTGTCAGCGCATGGCCAAAGATCCCCGATTCATTCACCTGCGCACGCACTCCGAGTATTCCTTGCTGGAGGGAGCGTTGCGTCTCAAGAAGCTGCCAGGGCTTTGCATCGACGCGGGCATGCCCGCGCTTGCCCTGACGGACACCAACAACATGTTCGCCGCGCTGGAGTTTTCGGTGACGATGTCCGGCGAGGGCATCCAGCCGATCATCGGCTGTCAGGTTGATCTGGCCTATGTCGCCGTGCAACCCGGAGAGCGCGAGCGCCCGCCAGCCCCGGCGGTGCTGCTGGCGCAGAGCGAGGTGGGGTATGAAAACCTGATGAAGCTCAACTCCTGCCTTTATCTCGACAAGGGCGGGGCGTTGCCGCAGGTCACACTGGACGAGCTGGCGAAATATTCGGCGGATGTCATCTGTCTGACTGGCGGTTCCACCGGTCCGGTGGGTCTGCTTTTGCAGGCCGGCCAACGCCCCGCGGCGGAAGCGCTGATGGGGCTGCTGGCGGCAGCATTCGCCAACCGCCTCTATGTCGAATTGCAGCGCCATCCCGGCGAGAACGGACTGCCTGAGGCAGAGCGCCTGACCGAACGCGGATTTGTCGAAATGGCCTATGCCATGGACCTGCCGCTGGTGGCGACCAATGACGTCTATTTCCCCAAATCCAAAATGTACGAAGCGCACGACGCGTTGATCTGCATCGCGGAGGGGGCCTATGTGGACCAGCAGGACCCGCGCCGCCGTCTGACGCCGCAACACTATTTCAAAACCCAATCCGAGATGGTCACGCTGTTTGCGGACTTGTCCGAGGCCGTGCAGAACACGGTCGAAATTGCCAGACGCTGCGCTTTTCAGGCCTATCGCCGCGATCCGATCCTGCCGAAATTCGCGGATGACGAGGTCGAGGAGCTTAAACGGCAATCGCGCGAGGGTCTCAAGGCGCGGCTTGCGGTCATCCCGCATGCCGCGTCGGTCGAGGATTACGAGGCGCGTCTGGAATTCGAGCTTGGCATCATCGAAGGCATGGGCTTTCCCGGCTATTTCCTGATCGTTGCCGATTTCATCAAATGGGCCAAGGACGAAGGCATTCCTGTCGGTCCGGGCCGTGGATCGGGTGCAGGATCGCTGGTGGCTTATGCGCTCACCATCACCGACCTTGATCCGCTGAGGTATCAGTTGCTGTTCGAACGGTTCCTGAACCCCGAACGGGTCTCGATGCCCGATTTCGACATCGACTTTTGCATGGACCGCCGTGAGGAAGTCATTCGCTACGTTCAGGGCAAGTATGGACGCGACAAGGTTGGCCAGATCATCACCTTCGGTGCGCTGCTGTCCAAGGCGGCGGTACGCGATATCGGACGCGTCTTGCAGATGCCGTACGGTCAGGTGGATCGCCTGTCCAAGATGATTCCAGTCGAAGGGGTCAAGCCCGTCAGCATCGAAAAGGCGCTGGCGGACGAGCCGCGCCTGCGCGAAGAGGCCCGCAACGAGGAAGTCGTCGCGCGGTTGCTGGACTATGGTCAGCAGGTTGAAGGATTGCTCAGAAACGCCTCAACCCACGCGGCGGGGGTTGTGATCGGGGACAGGCCACTGGATCAACTGGTTCCGCTTTATCAAGATCCCCGGTCCGATATGCCCGCGACGCAATTCAACATGAAATGGGTTGAACAGGCCGGTCTGGTAAAATTCGACTTTCTGGGCCTCAAGACGCTGACCGTGATCCAGAACGCCGTGGACCAGATAAAGGCGTCCGGCCGGCACTTGCACATTGCTGCGGATGGAGCCCAGTTATTCGCCCCACCAGCGGGATTGACTGACGATATCTCAACAATCCCCCTGGATGACGAGAAATCGTACAAGCTTTACGCATCGGCCAGGACGGTCGCGGTGTTCCAAGTGGAAAGCTCGGGCATGATGGACGCCCTCAAGCGGATGAAGCCCACCTGCATCGAGGACATCGTCGCGCTTGTGGCGCTGTACCGACCCGGCCCGATGGAGAACATCCCGACCTATTGCGAGGTCAAGAACGGCCAACGCGAGCTAGAATCCATTCACCCGCTGATCGACGACATTCTGGAGGAAACCCAAGGGATCATCGTCTATCAGGAACAGGTGATGCAGATCGCGCAGGTCATGGCGGGGTATTCGCTGGGCGGTGCCGACCTGCTGCGCCGCGCAATGGGCAAGAAGATCGCAGAGGAGATGGCGAAGGAACGTCCCAAGTTCGAAAAGGGCGCGATGGCCAATGGCGTCGATAAAAAGAAAGCCGCAGAAGTCTTTGATCTTCTGGAGAAATTCGCCAACTACGGGTTCAACAAAAGCCACGCGGCGGCCTATGCGGTCGTCAGCTATCAGACGGCTTGGCTCAAGGCGAACCATCCGGTGGAGTTCATGGCGGGCGTCATGAATTGCGATATCCACCTGACGGACAAGTTGGGCGTCTATTTCGAAGAGGTCCGCAAGCGGCTGGACCTGCCTTGGGTGCCGCCTTGCGTGAACCGTTCCGATGCGACGTTCAAAGTCGTCGATGGGGCGCTGGTCTATGCGCTGGGCGCGCTCAAGAACGTGGGCGTCGAGGCGATGAGGCTGATTGTCGAGGGACGCGCCGGGAAGCCTTTCGCCACGCTCTTTGATCTGGCGCGTCGGGTCGATCTGAAACGTGTCGGCAAGCGTCCGTTGGAAATGCTGGCGCGCTCTGGCGCATTTGATGCGCTCGACAGCAACCGTCGGCGCGTGTTTCAGGCGCTTGACCCGCTGGTCGCCTATTCCGCGGCGATCCACGAACAGAAGGCGTCCAATCAGGTGTCGCTGTTCGGAGAGGCGGGCGATGACCTGCCTGAACCGCGGATGCTGCCTAGCGATGACTGGCTGCCCGCGGAACGTCTGACCGAAGAATTCAAGGCGGTCGGATTCTACCTTTCCGGTCATCCGCTGGACGATTACATGGGGCCGCTCAAGCGCAAGGGGATCATGACGCTGGACGAACTCACCGCCAAGGCGGAGGGCGGGCCGCTGGTGGCGAAACTGGCCGGCGTCGTGGCAGGCCGGCAAGAACGGAAATCGGCACGCGGGAACCGGTTCGCGTTTGCGCAAATGTCAGATACGACAGGTGCTTACGAGGTGACGTTATTCTCGGACACGCTGGAGAAATGCCGCGAATTTCTCGAAACGGGTTCAAAGGTCGTCGTCACAGTCGAGGCCACGATGGAAGCCGATCAGCTTAAGTTGCTGGGTCGGGCCGTTGCCCCGATCGATGCTGCCGTGGGTGATGTGGGCGGGATGGGCCTGCGCATATATCTCGAAGCGCCGACCGCGATCGAGGCGGTCGCACGGGTGCTGGCGGATGCGCGGAAGGTGGCAAAATCCGCTGGCCGTGGGCCGGTGCAGCTATGCCTTATGGATCCCGGCCTGCCGGGGGAAGTCGAGGTCGATCTGGGCGCGGAATTTCCTGTGACTCCCCAGATCAAGGGCGCGATCCGGTCGCTAGGTGGCGTGGTCGAGGTAGAAGAGATTTAGACGCGATATAAAATCCGCGATCAGAATTCTTCAATAATGCGGTGGCCGCTCGTCGCCCACGACGATACCGCCTGATCCGCTCGCTTCGCGTTCACCCTCGCGCCGCATCAGCATTTCGACACGGCGGGTAAGCCTGTCGATCTCGGTCTGCTGGCTGGCAACAGTATCCGACAAGTCGTCCACTGCCCGCATCAGATGCGCTATTTTCTCTTCGATATATTCCATGAGGGGCAGGTAATCCACTGAGCGGACCGTTGCAACGGCTTAGGCTACGCATTTGAAGGATGGATCGCGGTCGGGCAGCCGCTTGCCCCCGTGGGGTGCATCCGCTAGGAGCGGAACGAGTTTGCGCTAGAAGCAGGTGCCAGATGTCCAAGCCCAAGAAAACACCACGCCCCAAGGCCGAAACACCGAAGGGTTTCCGTGATTATTTCGGTGCCGAGGTGACCCGTCGGACCGAGATGCTGCAAAAGATTGCGGCGGTCTATCATCGCTACGGCTTTGACGCGCTGGAAAGCTCCGGGGTGGAGACGGTCGAGGCGCTGGGCAAGTTTCTGCCCGACGTGGACCGTCCGAACGAAGGCGTGTTCGCCTGGCAGGAGGACGCCGACGCCGACCGGCCCGGTGACTGGCTGGCCCTGCGCTATGACCTCACAGCGCCACTGGCGCGGGTCTATGCACAGCACCGCAACGACCTGCCGACGCCCTATCGCCGCTATGCAATGGGTCCGGTGTGGCGCAATGAAAAGCCGGGGCCGGGACGTTTCCGGCAGTTCTATCAATGCGATGCGGACACCGTCGGCGCGGCTTCGGTCGCGGCGGATGCCGAGATCTGCGCGATGCTGGCCGATTGTCTTGAAGAGGTCGGGATTGCGCGGGGGGATTATGTTGTCCGGGTGAATAACCGGAAGGTTCTCAATGGAGTGCTTGAGGTTGCCGGCCTGTCCGGTGAGGACAAGGAGGCCGAACGCGGAGTCGTGCTGCGTGCGATTGACAAGCTGGATCGGCTGGGGCCGGAGGGCGTTCGAGCGCTGCTGGGTAAGGGACGTGAGGATAAGAGCGGCGATTTCACCGAGGGAGCGGGGCTGTCGGAGGCGCAGGC
>JAGXFI010000001.1 GCA_024637305.1 Sulfitobacter sp. | reverse complement strand
GTAATAGGTGTAAAACAGCGTGCCCTGAAACTGGTCTCCGCCGTCCACCAGGATCGCGTTGTTGCTGCGCGCCTTGGCATCCTTGATCGCCGTCACCAGCCGCGCGGTGCCGCCAAAACATTCGCCTGCCGAATTGTCATCTTCTGAGCAAGGCCCGTCATATTTGCTGATCGGCTCGAACCGCGCATGGAAATCGTTGGTATGAAGTATCGTGATGGAATAGTCGGCTGCCGCCATGCCGCTGGTCATGGCAAGCGCAGCTGTACTGATCAGGAATCGTTTCATCGGTTTTCCCCCGGTTGAATGGATTTCACATCGTGACGCTTGGCCCGCATGGTGTCAAAGCCGATGTAAGCGGCAGGGTGGTGATCGGCGGCCCTTGACCGCCCGCACGACGGGGGGCATCACTGGGCTATGCTGGTTTACAAAATATTCCGAAACGATGAATGGGTGGCCCTGCGCAAAAGCGGCGAAACCGCTGGTGCGCCGATTGATGTCGCTGATGGGTATGTCCACTTTTCCACTGCGGATCAGGCAGAGGAAACCGCGTCCAGACATTTCGCCGGTGAGGACGGTCTGATGCTGCTGGCAATGGAAGCAGAGGCCTTGGGTGCATCGCTCAAATGGGAACCGTCCCGAGGCGGTGCCTTGTTCCCGCATCTCTACCGCGAACTGCGCCTTGCTGACGTGGTTTGGGCGCAACCGCTTCCCTTGAAGGATGGCGCGCATCAATTCCCCGCAGGGCTGAAAGAGGCAAGCGAATGACCGAACACATCGACCCGGACCGCGCACAATTCGACGCGTTCAAGGGTCTGGACCGTGACCGGTCCATCGACATGATCAACCTCGTCGCCGTGCACAAGCAGGCGCGTTATCCCGCAGATCATGCGCTGGCCCGTAAGGGGCTGACCGGCCGCGAGGCCTATGCGAATTACGGCAAAGACAGCGGGCCCGTGCTTGAACGTGTGGGCGGCGAAATTGTCTGGCGCGGAGCGTTCGAGAATACGCTGATCGGCCCGCAGGACGAGGCATGGGACATCATGTTCATTGCCCGCTATCCCACCGCGCACGCCTTTCTGGCGATGATATCCGACCCCGAATACCAGAAAGCGGTGGTACATCGCCAAGCGGCCGTGCGCACGTCCCGGCTGATCCGGTCGCAAAACCTGCCCGTGACGAAGGGTTTTGCATGAAACGCACCCTTGAGGCGCTGGGGCTGACCGCGCTGCACCGGATCGACCCGGAAGCAGCGCACGGGTTGGCGATTCGCGCACTCAAGGCAGGACTTGCGCCCGCACCGGGGCCGGTCACTTCGCCGCGCCTTCGTACACAGGTTGCAGGACTGGATCTTCCCAACCCCGTCGGCCTCGCAGCTGGCTTTGACAAGAATGCCGAAGCGGTCTGGCCGCTGTCACAGGCGGGCTTCGGGTTTCTGGAAGTCGGGGCTGCAACGCCCCAGCCCCAGCCGGGCAACGATAAACCGCGTCT
The DNA here is from genome assembly GCA_024637305.1 of Sulfitobacter sp. Lineage (GTDB taxonomy): Bacteria > Pseudomonadota > Alphaproteobacteria > Rhodobacterales > Rhodobacteraceae > Sulfitobacter. The sequence continues at coordinate 29,830 of JAGXFI010000001.1, read as the reverse complement.
ATTTCGCCTTACCGAAGACTGCGCCGCGATCAATCGCTTTGGTTTCAACAATCAAGGGATGGATGCAATCATCGCGCGGTTGTCCCACCGGTCCAAAGGCATTCCTGTCGGCCTCAACCTTGGTGCCAACAAGACCAGCCCCGACCGCGCCGCGGATTTCGCGCGGGTCATGGAAGCAGCGCGCGATCATGTCGATTTTGCAACCGTCAACGTGTCCTCTCCGAACACGGAAAAGCTGCGTGATTTGCAGGGTAAAGCGGCCCTTGCCGGCCTGCTCGGCGGCGTGATGGAGGTGCGTGGCGACACGCCCGTTTTCTTGAAGATCTCTCCCGATCTCAGCCCCGCAGAGATCGAGGATATCGCCGAAGTTGCCGGGTCCGCAGGCGTCGCGGCGATCATCGCGACAAACACGACCCTGTCGCGTGACGGCCTGCGCAGCCCTCATGCCCATCAGGCGGGCGGACTTTCAGGAGCACCCTTGATGGACAGATCCACCAATGTCCTGGCACATCTGTCCACCCTTACCGACATTCCGCTGATAGGTGTTGGCGGCATCTGCACGGCCCAGGATGCCTATGACAAGATAACGGCAGGTGCCTCCGCCGTGCAGCTTTATACCGCGCTCGTATATGGCGGCCTGTCGTTGGTCCGCGACATCGTGGATGGATTGGACCGGCTGCTCGCCCGCGACGGATTCGACAGCGTGGCAAAGGCGGTCGGCACAAACCGCGAAGCCTGGCTTTGACCATCCTTTGACACAAACGGCGCTGGCCTTCGGATCCGCCAAGACTTGCTGGGAACAAGGCAAGCGGAACGATCCGGAATTTTCAAAAATTCCATCCCGATTTTTTGGAAAAAATCGACTAGCCCACAGCCCGTTCAAGCGCCGGATAGCGCGCACCCAGGCTTAGGCCGCGCGCGACAAAACTGATGAGCAGCGACAGCCAGAGTCCGTGATTACCCAACCAAGGCACCAATACCAGCGCACATGCGACGTAGACCGCGAAGGATACCGCCATCATGTTGCGCATGTCTCTGCTGCGCGTCGCGCCGATGAAGATGCCGTCCAGCATCCAGGCCGCACAACCAACCAGGGGTGCCGCGATCATATAGGGCAGATAAACCCGCGCCTCCGCCCGCACCCCGGGGGCTTTTGCCATCACGTCGATGATACAACCGCCCGCAAGCGCAAAGGCGACCGCCATACCTGCGCATGACAGAAGCCCCCAGCCAGAGGTCAGCAGCGCCGAACGCCGCAGGATACCTCGCTGGCGCGCCCCGAACGCGCGCCCCACCAGCGCTTCGGCAGCATAGGCAAAGCCATCGAGCGCATAGGCCGTGATCATCAGGAACTGCAGCAAGACCTGGTTTGCCGCAAGCCGCACGTCACCCAGTCCTGCGCCCATGAACAGGAATGACACGAATATTGCCTGCAACAACAGCGACCGGATCAGGATGTCGGTATTGACCACCATCATATGGATCCACCGTGCCCGGTCGAAAACCTGAATGCGGTCCCGCCAGGCGGTCCCGGCAAATGCCTCGCGGCAAAACCACAAGCCGAGGGCTGCGCCTGACCATTCCGCAAGGAATGTCGCAATTCCAACCCCTTGCACGCCCCAATCGAGGCTCAGCACGAACCACAGGTTCAGCACGATGTTCAGCCCGTTCATCCAGACCTGAATGACAAGAACCGCCCGCGTGCGCTCCTGAGCGATCAGCCAGCCGGTCATGCCATAAAGTGCGATAGCGGCCGGAGCGGACCAGACGCGAATGGCCATGTACTGGCGCGCCAGGTCCTCGACTTCGTCGCTCGCCGGCGATACGACGAAAGCGGCCCAGAACAACAACGCCTGCAAGACAATGATCGCTGCACCTGCGCCAAAGCCGATCATCAACGCACGGCTCAGAAGGGCAGCGACCTCTGCGTCATTATCCTCACCGGCGGCTTGCGCGGTCAGTCCGACCGTTCCCATGCGGAGAAATCCGAAAATCCAGTAAAGCGACGACAGGATGATGGCACCGATGCCCACCGCCCCGATCGGCGCGGCCAGTCCGATCTGTCCCACGACGCCTGTATCCACCGCCCCCAGGATCGGAATAGTCGCGTTGGATAGCACGATCGGCAGCGCGATGTTGAGAACGCGTTTATGCGTCACGATCTCTTTCGGGTCCACCGTACCGCGCGCCACCGCGCGCAGTTCGGCATCCGCAAGTGGCTCAGTCACGGCGCTGTGGCATCACGAAATGCCCCGTTGCCTGCGCATAGAGACGCGCATGGTTATCCTGCCAAGCCTCTACATGCACGGACGCATAGCGCCGGCCCGCTCGGTTGATCGTCGCCCGTGCATATGCATCGCGCGGCAAACCCGAGCGCAGGTAGTCCACAGTGAAATCCACGGTCTTCGGCAAGCGCGGCAAATTCTCCGGCGTCAGCTTTTCCAGATCCAGTGCACCGCTTTCCATATCCTCCCAAAGGTAGGACCAGCTTAGCGTGATCACTGCCGTCACCTCCAGAAACGCCGCTGTAACACCGCCGTGCAGCGCTGGCAGCAGGGGGTTTCCTATCAAACTGTCGTTAAACGGCAGCACACCGGTCAATTCATCGCCCCGGCGGTCAAACCGGATGCCCAGAAAACGAATGTACGGAACGCCGTCGACCAGACCGCGCAATGCAGCGTCGCGCCGTTGCTTGATGACCTGTACCGGCTCGGGGCGCCTCACGCTCATCCCTTGCCCTCCACCGTGAAGGCACCTGTCGCTGTGGCCACCGGGTTTTCGCTGTCTTCGTCCATTGCCAGCGCCCTTACAAACGCGACCGAACGGGTGACATGATAGCACGTCGCGCGCGCTGTAATTTGTTGTCCCGGCGTCGCGGCACGCATGTAGTCGATTCGCAAATCAATCGTTGCCGTGCCAGCCGGATTGCTTGGGTGACTCATCACCGCAGCACCGCAGCAGGTATCCATCAGTGCCGACACCGCACCGCCGTGGATCACCCCGGTTACCGGGTCGCCCACCAGCTTTGCATCATACGGCATCGTGATGACGGCCACGCCATCTTCAAGCTCCTGCAACTCCATCCCAAGCGAAACGCTGTGGGGCAGCGCCCGGATGAACTGCTTTGCGATCCTGATCTTGTCGGACATGAAGCCCCTTTCGGCGTTACCGCTTCCGTTACACCGCAAGCCCGCCGAAAGGGCAAGGGTACCCGTTGCACTCTGCCGCGCGCCAATTTAGCTTGACCTTGAGGAGACCAGCAAGATGAACCCGGACAAACCCAAGGACCGTCTGACGTTCAAAGAGATGTGCGCGCGCTTCGACGTGACCCCGCGCACGTTGAGGTATTACGAATACATCGAGCTTCTGCACCCCGACCGCGAAGGCCGCGCGCGTTTCTACGGTGCCCGCGAACGCGCTCGGATGGAGCTGATCCTGCGCGGTCGCAAATTCGGCTTCGCGCTGGAGGACATCCGCCAGTGGCTCTTGATTTACGAAAAAGAAGGCACGCAAGCGCAGATGCGAGCGTGGGTCGAGATGGCGGATGGCCAGCTCAAGGAATTAGCCGAGCAGCGCGCGCAGCTCGATCAGGCCATGGTCGAATTGCAAAAACTGCGTGACGACACGGCCGAAATTCTTTCAGGCGTCTGAATACTTCCGCATGGCGACCTCACCTGACGCAGCCCCGCGCTCAAGGTTTCCGGCCATTTCCTGCAGCTCCGCTGAAAGAACGATCAGCCGCGCCACCAAATCGACCGGCGTGTTCGCCGCCAGTTCAAAGGCTGCGTCCTCGACCAGTTGGGAGGCCCGCATCAAAGACTGCTCGGGCGGTTCAGGCTTTTTGTCAAACATTCGGCAAACCTTACAATATATGAGCGAGAATTGATGCGAAACAGGCGTTTACATAAAGCGCTCGACACCTGAATTCCCGCTTTCTTGTTTTCTGTCCTAGTGCGCGCCACGCCTACCGTCATGTGGCGCAATTGCGTTACGAAACTTCTTTGCCGTCCACATACAACAGTCCCAGCCGGACCGCCTTGAGGACCGCCGTTGTGCGATCGTTCGCATCCAGTTTGTCGAAAAGCCGCCGAACCATGGAATCGACCGTATGTTTGGAAATACCTAGAATTTCGGCGATGACCGTGTTGCTTTTGCCCCGCGCGATCCAGCGCAGCACTTCCAGCTCGCGCGGCGATACATTTTGGACAAGCCGGTCCGATCCGCGCGTCATATCGCAGTAACGTATGTGCGAGATCTGTGCCGCGCATTGCATTTCGAATATCGCGGAAGGCAACAGGTCCGGCCGCGTCGGCCCGAAACCCACAGCAAGAAAAGCGTCAAACATGTTTGGCCCGTAAAGCGGTATGGCCAGCCCATGTCCCAATCCGTAGCTTGATGCAATGTCCAGATATTCCTGATTCTGGGGGGTAAGCTTGGTCAGCTTTCCGACATCGTTCCACCAGAAGGTCCGCCCCAAACGCCGCGCCACTTCCGGGATAGGGTCGCTACGCCATAGACCGCCTGCGATATACCTATTTGTCCAATCCTCTGGGTATCCAACAGCTTGAACGCCCAGGGGCGGCCAACCAGGCCGCTTGAAATCGTTGCTGTGGAAACTCAACCGAACGGCCCCGCGTCCGCGAAAGAACCCGATTACAAGCTCCCATAGCTCGGTGACCTCGGTGCAACCGCTGCAACGGCGCGCGAAATCATCGAGCGAGATCCGCTGAGCCATGGCATACCTCCACCGTCCGAACAAAATTCGCTGAGCACATCCTAAAGTAGTATTACGTTACGTAAAGGGATTATGTCGTTGTTGACGCGGGCTTTTTTCACGTCAGCCTAAAAGTTACGCAACGTACCGCTTACGTCAACCGCCGAAGTCGTTGTAAAGACCCAAAGGGGTGTCCAGTTTACCTCATGACATCCCAGCCAACGAGAGGTTCGTTTGATGAGCAATGAAATGATGACCATCCGCCAGATGTGCGATGCGTTCGATGTAACGCCTCGGACGCTTCGTTTCTATGAAGCGAAAGAATTGCTGTTTCCGGTCCGGGAAGGCCAGAAACGTCTTTTCACCAGACGCGACCGAGCGCGTCTCAAACTGATCCTGCGTGGCAAGCGTTTTGGTTTCAGCCTTGAGGACATTCGGCAACTGCTGGACCTGTACCACATGGGTGACCAGCAGCAGACCCAACTTGCGCGCACCTATGACATCGCCCGCGAGCGGCTTGCCGAACTGGAAAGCCAGCGGGACACCCTGAACAAGGCGATCGACGATCTGCGCGAGCAACTGAAATGGGGAGAGAAAATGATCCTCTCGATGAATGCACCGCGCAAGGCCGCAGAATAAGACAAGGATCAAGATCAATGCCCGCCGGTTCGGCGCGCACCAGAATTCATGCCAGCCCGGAGAGCGTAGATGCCTACATACACAGCCCCGACAAAAGACATGCAGTTCGTCCTGCACGACGTTCTCAAAGTGACCTCACAAAACATACCTGGCTATGACGAGCTAGAGGCTGATTTCACCTCTGCCATCCTCGAAGAAGCGGGCAAGCTGACGTCCGAAGTCCTCGCACCCCTCAATGCAGTTGGCGACAAGGAAGGTTGCAGGCTGGAAAACGGCGTCGTCTATACGCCGACGGGCTTCAAGGAAGCCTTTGCTCAGGTCAAGGAAGGCGGCTGGACTGGTCTTGATATGCCCGAACAATATGGTGGTCAAGGCATGCCCTATATCATGGGCACCGCAGTAGGCGAGATGTTTTCCGCTGCAAATCAAGCATTTACTATGTATCAAGGCCTCACACACGGTGCGGCTTCCGCGATTCTGGCCCACGGAACGGACGCGCAGAAGGACACCTATCTGCCGAAGATGACCAGTTGCGAATGGACCGGCACCATGAACCTGACGGAGCCCCATTGCGGCACCGATCTGGGCTTGATGCGCACCAAGGCCGTGCCGCAGGACGATGGCAGCTACAAGATCACCGGCCAGAAGATATTCATCTCTTCGGGCGAACACGACATGGCCGACAACATCGTCCATCTTGTGCTGGCCAAGATCGAAGGCGGCCCCGAAGGCATCAAGGGGGTGTCGCTGTTCATTGTCCCGAAATTCATGGTCAACGAAGACGGAAGCCTTGGCGAACGCAACGGTGTCGCTGTCGGCTCCATCGAAGAAAAGATGGGCATCCACGGCAACTCCACCTGCGTGATGAACTACGACGATGCCAAGGGTTTTTTGCTGGGCGAAGAGCATAAAGGCATGCGCGCCATGTTCACCATGATGAACGAAGCCCGTCTTGGCGTCGGCATGCAGGGTCTTGCACAGGCCGATGTCGCCTATCAGAACGCGCTGGCCTATGCGCATGACCGCCTCCAGGGACGTGCGGTAACGGGGGCCGAGTACCCCGACAAACCGGCCGACCCGCTGATCGTGCACCCTGATATCCGCCGCAGTCTGATGGAGCAGAAAAGCTTTGTCGAAGCGGCCCGCGCCTTCATCTTCTGGGGTGCGACGCTGCTCGACAACGCCCACCGCGCGGACAACAAGGATGCGGACGGGCTCGTGTCGCTGCTGACGCCGGTCATCAAGGGTTTCCTCACGGACGTCGGCTATGACATGACCGTCAAGGCCCAGCAGATCTATGGCGGTCACGGCTATATCGAGGAATGGGGCATGTCCCAGTTCACCCGCGACGCCCGCATCGCAATGATTTACGAGGGCGCGAACGGCGTTCAGGCGCTTGACCTCGTGGGTCGCAAACTGGCGCAGGACGGCGGCAAGCATGTGATGGCGTTCTTCGATATCGTGAAGGACTTCATCAAGGAAAACGCAGGTCAGGACGCTGAATTCGACACCCAATTCCTGGATCCGCTGAAAGCAGCCAGCAAGGATTTGCAGTCAGCAGGCATGTACTTCATGCAAAACGGTATGAAGGATCCCAACAACGCGCTGGCTGGATCAAACGACTTCATGCACATGTTCGGTCATGTCTGCCTTGGCCTGATGTGGGCGAAAATGGGCTTGGCCGCCCGCCAGGCCCTTGCGCAGGGCAACGGGGACGCTTCATTCTATGAATCAAAGCTGGCCACGGGGCGTTTCTACATGGCCCGTCAACTGCCCGCCACGGCACTGCACCTCACGCGGATCCAGACGGGCGCGCAGACGGTCATGGCACTGGAGGCCGCTAATTTCTAAGGTGGTGGCGGGGTTCGCCCCGCCCTGCCCAACACCGGAGAGACATGTGCCCAAACGTTTTCGCCTGACCCGCCGCTTTCCCGTCGCCATGACAGAAGATGGTTATCGACGCCTCAGAAAATTCAGCGCCGAGGCAGGCCTCGACGATGGCGAAGCACTTTCGTTTCTGTTCGAGAATTTCGGCAGCGTGATCAACGAAGAAAACCTCACCGCGCGACTGCGGCTTTTCAACTCTGAGCTCGAGGACCGCAAACGCTGAAGCGCCAGTTCGAGAAGGGATATTCGATGCAAGATCAACCTGCGCTATCTACTTCGTGGATGACCGACGAACACAGAATGCTCGCCGATATGACGGCGGCGTTCATAAATACCGAATGGGCACCCAAATTTGACAAATGGCGCGCTCAGGGACAGATGGACATCGAGACATGGGCCCAGGCTGGCGAAATCGGCCTGCTCTGCCCGTCAATTCCCGAAGAATACGGCGGGCCGGGTGGTGACTTCGGTCACGAAGCCACCGTCATGATCGAAGCCGCGCGCGCCAATATCGCAAGCTGGGGCGCGGGTATCCATTCTGGCATCGTCGCACATTACCTGCTTGCCTTCGGCACGGAAGAGCAAAAGAAGCGCTGGCTTCCCAAGATGGTCTCGGGCGAGATGATTGGCGCATTGGCGATGACCGAACCGTCCGCCGGGTCGGACCTTCAGCGGATCAAGACCCGCGCAATCCGTGACGGCAATGCCTACCGGCTGTCAGGGTCAAAAACCTTCATCACCAACGGGCAGCACGCCAACCTGATCATCGTCGCAGCCAAAACGGACCCTGCCGAGGGATCGAAAGGCATATCGCTGGTCGTTCTGGAAACCGAAGGTGCCATGGGTTTCAAACGCGGTCGCAATCTCGACAAGATCGGCAAACACGCCTCTGATACCTCGGAGCTTTTCTTCGACGATGTGGAAATTCCGCCCGAGAACATCCTTGGTGGCGAAGAAGGGCGCGGTTTCTACCAGATGATGCAGCAACTGCCGCAGGAACGGCTGATCATCGCCTGCGAAGCCGTGGGTGCCATGGAAGGTGCCGTGACCCGGACGATCGCCTATTGCAAGGAAAGAGAAGCCTTCGGTGGGCCACTTACACAATTCCAGAACACCCGTTTCCAACTGGCCGAATGCAAAACCAAAACCACCGTTGCCCGTGCGTTTCTGGATGCCTGCATCACCGAACACTTGCGCGGAGAGCTGACGGTGGAAAAGGCGGCGATGGCGAAATACTGGCTGACCGACACACAAGGCGAAGTGCTGGACGCGTGCCTGCAACTGCATGGCGGCTACGGCTTCATGCAGGAATACGCGATTGCTGAAATGTGGACCGATGCGCGCGTGCAACGGATCTACGGCGGGACGAACGAGATCATGAAAGAACTGATCGCGAGATCGCTATGACGGCGACCGACCGATCAACTTTTTCGCTGAGCCCCCGCCGTGCGACTTTCCCAGTGCTCCCCGCGCCACCATTAGCCAAAAGGACAATTTCATGACGATCAAGCTTTACTGTTTTGGTGAATCCGGAAACGCCTACAAGGCCGCACTGGCGCTGCAACTGTCCGGTCTTGACTGGGAACCGGTGAAAGTCGATTTTTTTGGCGGCGAAACCCGAACCCCGAACTTTCGCGCCGACGTCAACCCGATGGGCGAAGCACCCGTGATGGTTGACGGCGATGTTCGCTACAGCCAGTCAGGTGTTATTCAGGACTACGTTTCCGAAAAGTCCGGCAAGTTCGGCGGCTCGACCCCCGAGGAACGCCGCGAAATCCTGCGTTGGGTTTTGTGGGACAATCACAAACTCAGCTCCAACGCCGGGATGACACGGTTCTTGATGAACTTTCTGCCCGAGGACAAGCAGCCCAGGGAAGTTATCGGTTTCATGCAAGGCCGGCTCAAGGCGGCCTATGATGTGCTGAACAGCCACCTTGAGGGGCGCGACTGGATCGTCGGAGATGGCATCACGAACGCTGACCTCAGCTGCTGCGGTTACCTTTATTATCCCGAGCCATTCGGCTTTGACCGCTCTGATTGGCCCAATATCGACGCGTGGCTCACGCGTCTTTCCCAAACACCGGGCTGGAAAGCCCCCTACGACCTGATGCCCGGCAGCCCAGCTGACCGCGCCTGAATCAAGGAGAACACCATGACCGAGGCTTATATCTACGACGCATTGCGCACACCGCGCGGCAAAGGCCGCAAGGACGGCGCGCTGCATGAAGTCACCGCATTGCGCCTCAGCGCCCAGACTCTGAACGCGCTCAAGGACCGGAACAACCTCGAAGGCCACGCCGTCGAAGATGTGATCTGGGGCAATGTCACGCAAGTCATGGAGCAGGGCGGCTGCCTTGCACGCTCTGCCGTGCTGGCCTCCGATCTGGACGAGCGCATTCCAGGCCTCGCGATCAACCGTTTCTGCGCAAGCGGTATGGAAGCCGTCAACCTTGCCGCCAACCAGATCAAAGGCGGTGCCGGTATGGCATATATCGCGGGCGGCGTCGAAATGATGGGCCGCGTCGCGATGGGCAGTGACGGGGCCGCGATCGCCGTTGACCCATCCCTCGCGCTGGAGCAATATTTCGTACCCCAAGGCATCTCCGCCGACATCATCGCGACGGAATACGGCTTTAGCCGTGACGATGCCGACCAGCTTGCCGTCGCTTCGCAACAGCGTGCCAAGAAAGCCTGGGACGAAGGCCGTTTTGCCAAATCGGTCATCACGATCCGCGACCAGAATGGCCTCGCCATCCTCGACCACGACGAATACATGCGCCCTCAGACGGACATGCAATCGTTAGGCAGCCTCAATCCCGCGTTTCAGGCAATGGGTGAAGTCATGCCCGGCTTCGACAAGGTCGCGATGCTGAAATATCCGCATCTTGAGCGGATCAACCACATCCACCATGCTGGCAATTCGTCCGGGATCGTCGATGGGGCCGCCGCCGTTTTGATCGGCAACAAGGAATTCGGCGAGAAATATGGCCTCAAACCACGCGCCCGCATTCGTGCGACCGCCAAGATCGGCACGGACCCGACGATCATGCTGACTGGCCCCGTACCGGTGACCGAGAAAATTCTGAAGGACAACGGGATGGACATCGGTGACATTGATCTGTTCGAGGTTAACGAGGCTTTTGCCGCCGTCGTCCTGCGCTTCATGCAGGCGTTCGACGTGGATCATGACAAGGTCAACGTCAACGGCGGCTCCATCGCGATGGGTCATCCCCTTGGCGCAACGGGTGCGATGATCATCGGCACGCTGCTGGACGAACTTGAGCGTTCGGACCAGGAAGTGGGTCTTGCCACACTTTGCATCGCGTCCGGCATGGGTGCAGCGACCATCATTGAACGGGTCTGACTGTAAACATCGCGATCATCACCAAAGTCGGGGAGCGTCTGACAAAAGCGCCCCTGACGCGTGATTTCGATCTCGATCAGACAGCAACGTCCCGGACACGAATTTCGCCAAATGGAGGCAATTATGACAGACTTCACCATGAAAACAGACGCTGACAGCGTCGCCATCATCACCTGGGACGTTCCGGACAAGACGATGAACGTCATGTCGATCGACGGCCTCGAAGAGCTTAATGACCTGATCGACAACGCGCTTGCCGATAACGCCGTGAAAGGCATCGTGATCACGTCCGGCAAGAAGGGGTCCTTTGCCGGTGGCATGGACCTGAACCTTTTGGCACAGATGAAGGCCGATGCGGGCGACGATCCGGCCAAGGGGCTGTTCGAAGGCACGATGCAGATGCACCACCTGCTGCGCAAGATCGAGCGCGCAGGCATGGACCCCAAGACCAACAAAGGCGGCAAGCCGATCGCCGCCGCCCTGCCCGGCACGGCGGCTGGCATCGGTCTGGAATTGCCATTGGCAACGCACCGCATCTTTGTCGCCGACAATCCCAAGGCGCGGATCGGCCTGCCGGAAATTCTTGTCGGCATCTTCCCCGGCGCTGGCGGGACCACGCGACTGGTGCGCAAGCTGGGCGCGATGAGCGCATCAACCTTCCTTCTGGAGGGCAAGATGGTGGCCCCTGCCGCGGCCCAAAAAGCCGGTTTGGTGGACGAGGTCGTGGCCGACCCTGTCGCTGCGGCGAAGGAATGGGTGTTGAACGCGACGGATGCCGACCTGCTGAAACCATGGGACGCAAAAGGCTATAAAATGCCTGGCGGCGCCCCCTATCATCCCGCCGGCTTCATGACTTTTGTCGGCGCCAACGCGATGGTGAACGGCAAGACCAAAGGTGCCTTCCCCGCCGCCAAGGCATTGCTGTCAGCAGTATACGAAGGCGCGCTGGTGCCTTTCGATACCGCGCTGAAAGTAGAAGCGCGCTGGTTCACCAACATCTTGATGAATCCTTCCTCCTCCGCCATGATCCGCTCTCTTTTCATCAACAAGGAAGCGCTTGAGAAAGGCGCGGTGCGACCCCAGCAGGTGCCGGATCAACGCGTCAAGAAGCTTGGCGTGCTGGGTGCCGGGATGATGGGGGCCGGTATCGCACTGGTCTCCGCACAGGCGGGCATTGAGGTCGTTCTCATCGACAGAGACCAGGCCGCCGCCGACAAGGGCAAAGCCTATTCCGCCAGCTACATGGACAAGGGCATCGCCCGCAAGAAAGCCACCGAGGAGAAAAAGGAACAGCTGCTCAGCCTCATCACCGCGACCCCTGATCTCGACGCGCTGAAAGGGTGCGACCTGATCATCGAAGCCGTGTTCGAAGATCCGAAGGTGAAGGCCGAAATGACCCAGAAGGTCGAGGCGGTCATCCCCGAAGACTGCATCTTCGCCTCCAACACCTCCACCTTGCCGATCACGGATCTTGCCAAAGCGTCCAGCCGTCAGGACCAGTTCATCGGCATCCACTTCTTTTCGCCCGTCGAAAAGATGCTGCTCGTCGAGATCATCAAGGGGGCAAAAACCGGCGACCGCGCAGTCGCCAAGGCGCTCGATTATGTGCGCCAGATCCGCAAGACGCCGATTGTGGTCAACGACGCACGGTTCTTCTATGCCAACCGCTGCATTATCCCATACGGCAACGAAGCAAACCGCATGATAACCGAAGGGGTTGCCCCCGCGCTTATCGACAATGCGGCACAGCAGCTTGGCTTTCCCATTGGTCCGATCCAGCTCGGTGATGAAACCTCGGTCGATCTGGCCACCAAGATCATGCGCGCGACCAAGGCGGCGATGGGCAACGAATACCCCGCCTCCGAAGCGGATGACCTTATTGTCTGGATGGAAGACCTCGGGCGTTTGGGTCGCAAGGCGGGCAAGGGCTATTTCGACTATGACGAGAAGGGCAAGCGCACCGGATACTGGAAAGGTATCCACGACAAATACCCGCTGGCCGAAGAACAGCCCGACCTGCAAGAAGTGCAGGACCGTCTGATGTTCGTACAGGCGCTGGAGGCCGTGCGCGCGCTGGAGGAAGGTGTGCTGATGGACATCCGCGAAGGCGACGTCGGCGCGATCCTCGGTTGGGGCTTTGCCCCCGCCACCGGCGGACCTCTGTCATGGCTCGATATGATCGGCACACCTTATGCGGTTGAACGTTGCGAAGAACTGGCCGCGAAATTCGGCGACAGGTTCGCGCCGCCTGCCCTGCTCAAGGAAATGGCCGACAAAAACCAAAGCTTCTACGGACGTTTCGGCCCGGAAAAACAGGCCGCCTGAACGGCACAGGGAGGCCGAAAGGCCTCCCTCACTCGACAAAATCAAGTTTATCGCGACGCGGCCAAAAGCCTCAACACGGTGCGCCCATCTGCGCGTATTTCAGACCACCTGCTGACATCACCGCATCCTCAGCCATCAAACACGCGACCATATAGGCGGCATCCTGTTGGTTCAGTACTTCGTAATCTGCGGGTGAAAGGCTCAGGAACTTGTCCAGCGTGGACGTATCGCGCGGGCAGTGAATCAACGCCCCACCTTCAGCATAGATGACCTCTTCTTGTTCGAAATAGAGCGCGATCATGTCCACCGGAAAGGTCGGACGGCGGCGATAGATCCCCCGCAGCCCCACCAGCGCCGAAGCCGCGAGAACCGCGAACGGATCGCCATATTGATCGAACGCGGAGTCGCTTTCCACCATGACGCCCTGCTCGGGCAACAGCGTCAGCGTCTCGCGGTTGCCCAGCGCGTCTGCGGGAACGGTTACAGGCCATGCGGCCTCTACCGTTTCGGGCGCATCGAGCCACATCGGCACACGCCGGATTTCGATGATGCGCTGCATGCCATTGTCGAAGGTCAGCACCTTGTCGCCCACTGCCAACGCCTCGATGCTGCGCCAGCCAAGATTGGATGCGACCCTCGTGCCGGCCATCAGACCATGTGTCAGCGGTGCGAGACCACCATCAAAGGCACCCGATATCTCGACCGAGCGGCGGTTCATACCAGCGGCTTTTGTTTTCCATCCAAACATAACATCCATCCCAGTGAAGAAGCGCCGGTGGCAGCGACGCGTTGTGGTGTAATGCCTAGATGCAGTGATTCTCGCGGCACCCGATTGGTCGGAATGAGGCGAGAACGGGGCATTGTTATGGGTTTGGTTAACAATTCTCAGGGCATCCGGAGAACTATCTACAAATTTGGCTAAATCTTTAGGTTTCTCGACCTGCGGTAGTCTGTTCCTCCCGCAGTGCGGGAATCACGCGTCAAAACGATAGCCAAAGCGTCCGATATCCTCAGCAAAGTCCTGTGCTACGATATCGCGCAGCGCGTTGTCATAGAAAACGCGATGATCTGCCGCGCGCTCAGACCGGTTCGCATGGCCCAGTTCAATCGTGAACCCCAGATGCGATTGCAGGGGAAGCGCGTCCTGCGCGAAATGCTCCAGCCGGATGAAAGCCTGACACCGCTCCCTGCCCTGCGCATCTGTAACATACGACCCTGCCTGATGCGCCCTGTTCGCACGGCGAATATCCGGATGGCGCAGAAAATCCTCAAACGCCATTTCCTGCGCCAATGCCACTGCCGGGTGATCGAACGCCTGCACCCGCAGCCAGTGATAATAGCTGACCATCCGGTCCCAAGGATTGCGCACGAGGGTAAAGATGAAGAGGTCCGGCAATTCCTTGGGCGCGAGCAGCCCGTCCAGATCGGCCAGCGTGCTGTGCTTCCAAAGCCGTCCACGGGTCGCCACATCTTTCACGCGCCCGCGTCGGTTCAACGCCTTTGGGGTGTCTCCGAGCATGATGTCGTCTTTCATCGCGCGCGCTTCCAGCGCCAGCGCCAGCGACGTTCCCCCCGTCTTGGGAATGTGGATGAACAGAAACCTCCGCCCGCGAGACAGGATCATTCCGGCAAGCCTGCGCCTCGGACCTGTACCGGCACCTCGGACCGTAACACGATCACTGCGCCCGCTGCCGAGATCATCAGCATACCCAGACCGGCCACGAGCCCCACGCTTTGGCCCCAAAGAACCCAAGCCCAGAAGCTTGCAAACACAAGCAGCGAATATTCAAACACCGCCACATGGCTCGCGTCCCCGATAAGATAGCCGCGAAAAATCAGCCCGATACCCAAAATCGATCCCACTGCCTGCACGGTGATCCAGAACCACATCGCGCCTGTCAGCGGCACCCAGCCGCGCAGACTGAAGCCCGCGAAACCTTCTAGGCCTCCAGCGGGCAGGATTATCACACCGATTGTTCCGTATATTGCCAACACTCCGAAAAAGCCCGCCGACAACGACAGGGTGCTTTCGCCCTCGCACCAGGCGCGGGTCGCGACAGCGCCAATCGCGTAGAAGGCACCAGCGACCACAGGAAGGAATGCCACCGGGTCCAGCGCGCCCGGATCCGGCTGGATCACCATCAGCGTGCCGACAAAGCCTAGCAGCACGGCGCACCACCGCACCGGACCAACTCGTTTTCCCTGAAACACCACCGAGATCAGCAGCACGAACAAGGGCGCGGTGAAAAGACCCGCAACGACCACGCCGATAGGCAGCACCGATAGACATCCAAAGTAGATCAACATGGCAGTGGCGGGAAACAGGCTCCGCGCCAGTACGGCACTTGCGCGCTTTGGCCGCAACGCACCGTAACCAAGCGCGGCGATGATCATCAACAACAATACCGCCATGACACCCCGGACCATGTGGAATTGCCACAGTGATCCGGTTTCCGAGATATAGGGCACGAAATTGTCGGTCAGGCCCAGCGTCGCCATACCGCCCACGACAGAGGCCGCCGCCAACCCTGGTCTGATCACTTCCGCCACCGGCGCGCCCCTTTTTCAGCAATTGCAAATACTGACTCCATGCATATCGTGTAATCCACGCGGCGCAATGCCGGGCAAGGGGAGAAGACAATGGGCTGGATGCAGGATGAAACCGGTTTGGACAAATGCGCGGCCAATTACGTGGCGCTGACCCCATTGTCGCATCTTCGGCGCGCGGCAGATGTCTTTGCCGACCGGACGGCCGTGATCTATGGCGATCATCGCGTTACCTATGCCGAATATTTCGACCGCTGCACGCGCCTTGCTTCCGCCCTGGCGGCCGCAGGCGTCAATCCCGGCGAGGTGGTCGCGACGCTGATCCCCAACCTGCCGGCCCAGGCCGAAGCGCATTTCGGCGTGCCCGCCTGCGCTGCCGTGCTGAACACTATCAATACGCGCCTTGATGTCGGAACCATTGCCTATATATTTGACCATGGCGGCGCGAAGATTGTCCTGGTCGATACGCAGTTCATTGAATTGGCCGAAGCGGCCTGTGCGCAGATGGACGGCACACCCCCTCACATCATCGAAGTGCCCGACGCTGCCGCCGGTTTCCCGGCGACGGACCGCCATCCGGTCTATGAGGAAATCCTCGCCTCTGCCGATCCCGCCTATAGCTGGCACATGCCTCAGGACGAATGGGAAAGCCTCGCACTGAACTATACGTCCGGCACGACCGGGCGACCCAAAGGCGTCGTCTACCACCATCGCGGCGCGTATCTCATGACGATGGGGACCGTGATCAGCTGGCGCATGACGCTGCATCCGGTGTTCATGCAGATCGTACCGCTGTTTCACTGCAACGGCTGGAACCACACCTGGATGATGCCCCTGATCGGCGGGACGCTGGTCTGCTGCCGCGACATCACGGCGGCGGCGATCTATGATGCAATCGCGGATCACGGTGTAACCCATTTTGGCGGCGCACCCATCGTGCTGAACCTGATCGTCAACGCCGACGCCCGCCGGGAATTCTCCCACACGGTCGAAGTGTTTACCGCCGGCGCGCCGCCGGCCCCTGCGACGCTGTCCAAGATCGAAGCATTGGGATTCAACGTCACGCAGGTCTACGGTCTCACCGAAACATACGGCCACGTCACCGAATGCATATGGCGAGGCGACTGGGATGATCTGACGTCCTCCGAGAAAGCTGCGATCAAGGCGCGGCAGGGTGTCGCCTTTCCGATGATGGAACACATCACCGTCATGGATGCTGACATGGCGCAGACCCCCCGCAACGGTGCCGCGCAGGGCGAAATAATGATGCGCGGCAACGCGGTAATGAAAGGCTACCTCAAGAACCCCGACGCCACGAAGAAAGCATTTGCCGGTGGTTACTTTCATTCCGGCGATATCGCGGTGCAGCATCCGGACGGCTATATACAAATAGCGGACCGCGCCAAGGACATCATAATTTCGGGCGGCGAAAACATTTCCTCCGTGGAGGTAGAGGGCGTTCTTATGGGCCACCCCGACGTGAACCTCGCTGCCGTGGTCGCAAAGCCGGATGAAAAATGGGGCGAGGTCCCCTGCGCTTTTGTCGAGCTGAAACCGAATGCAACCGCGGACGAAACTGCCCTCATCGCCTTCGCTCGCGAAACGCTTGCGGGATTCAAGGCTCCCAAGCAGATCGTGTTCTGCGAACTTCCGAAAACCTCCACTGGCAAGATCCAGAAATTCGAACTGCGCAAACTGGCTGCGGAACTATAGCCAGCCCCATTGCCCGCAAGCGTGGGAGTGATACAGTGCTTTCACAGTGACGAGTGACCCAACGCCCCCATGACCGCCCTCAAGAAATACACAAGACTCGAGGCGACAGGCCTATGGCGCGCCAGTCCCGACGCGCAGCGCCGCGAGGTCATCGTGTCTATTGGGGACGCCACGCTGGTGATCTCTGACCTCAAGGATCAGGCCCTCGCCCACTGGTCTTTGGCCGCCATCGCCCGCGCCAACCTGGGCACCCGTCCCGCGATCTACTTTCCCGATGGAGACGAAGGCGAAACGCTGGAACTGCCCGACACCGAAGGCGAGATGATCGACGCGATCGAAACGCTCCGCCGTGCCGTGTCCCGTGCCCGCCCCAAACCGGGCCGCTTGCGCGGACTGGGCGTCGTGCTGTCAATCACCGCCGTGCTGGCGCTGATCGTCTTCTGGCTGCCAGGTGCCATGCGCGACAACACGTTGCGCGTCGTTCCGCAGGTCAAGCGCGAAAGCCTCGGCACTGCGCTTCTGGACCGGCTCCAGCGCGTATCGGGAACCGCGTGCAATTCACCCGCCGGTCTGACTGCACTGTCGCGCCTTGCAGGCCGGCTCAAGGTCGACAAGCTCGCCGTACTGCCGCAGATGACACAGCCCAGCCAGCATTTGCCGGGTGGCCTGATCGTCCTGAACCGCGGCGTGATCGAAGATTTCGAAGAGCCCGACGTCGTCGCCGGTTACATCCTGGCCGAAGTCGCACGCAGGGCGGACATGGATCCGCTGCGCGCTTTGCTCAAAGTCGTCGGTCCGCGCGAAAACTTTCGCCTGCTGACCACCGGCGACCTGTCGCCGCAAGCGCTGGATGCCTACGCCGAACACCTGTCCACCCGTCCACGATCCGCACCGGACCTTGCGACCCTGCTAGCGCTTTTTGAAGACGCACGCCTGCGCAGCACACCTTACGCGCGCGCGCGCGATATTACCGGGGAAACGGTGCTTGATTTGATCGAAGCCGACCCGATGATGGGCCGCCCGACCGAGCCATTATTAAGCGATGGCGACTGGTTACGCCTGCAAGGCATCTGCGGCGGATGATCCTTGATGTAGCGGCAAAGCTGGTTCTGGCACCGGTGCTGGGTGTTCAGGCCATCAAAGTCCGCAACCGCGCATTGCATCTGCCCGAAGCATCAGGTGCCCGCGAGGGTGCCATCGGGTCGGGACCACCGCTTCGGCTTTTGATAGTCGGGGACAGCTCCGCAGCGGGGGTAGGCGTGCCAACGCAAAGCCTGGCGCTGTCGGGCCAACTGGCTGCAGCGCTCGCCTCCCGGTTCTCGGTACAATGGCATCTTCATGCCAAGACGGGGGCAACAACCGCAAGCACACTCAGATCTTTGGATACTAGGACACTGCAACCCGCCGATATCGTTGTCACCGCGCTCGGGGTCAACGACGTGACACACGCCGTCCCTTGTTCGCTGTGGCTGAGGCGTCAGCACAACCTGCGCGCTCTGCTGCGCGAACGCACTGGTGCCAAACGTCTTTATGTCACCGGGCTGCCACCGCTGGGCCTGTTCCCATTGCTGCCCGACCCTTTGCGTTGGGTGCTGGGGCGCACTGCAACCCGGTTCGACCGCGCGCTGAGCCGCAGTCTGGCAGGGGAACAGGACTGCGTCCACGTACCACAACCCACGGATCTGAACACCAACCACATGGCCGCTGACGGTTTTCACCCCGGACCTGAAATCTACGCGCTTTGGGCAAATGAAATGGCCAGCCGGATCATCACCGACTGGCTTGAAATTCAATGCAACGCCTTGATCGAAAGGCCTTAACGGCCCGAATAGGGTCCTCTGCGACCGTGCGTGACCTTGCCCCCCGAGCGCGACGAATACACCGCCCGTTGCGCTTCCGGCATGCCGATTACCTGCGGGACCACCTTGCCGCTGCGCCGCTGGACAGATACCTCGCCCAAACCGGCCCGCTGATGCTGATAATCGGTGAAGGGATAGACCAGCGCCACCTTGGCGGTCACATCCTCACCATTCGCCTGATTGATCAGCCGGCGCGGGACCGTGGAGGTCCACATCATCTGCATCGCACGGTGGCCTTCGAGTGTCTGATATGCGCGATAGGGATTCAGCCTGTCATCATTCCACACCTTGCGATAGCCGGGTGGCACGGTCACATTGGTTGTGTTCAAATTGTTGATCGCCACATGCAAAGGTGCGATCCAGCGCTGTGGATTGACCTGGATCGGCCCCTCTGCCCGGATGCTGCGTCGCGTCGGGAGAGCCACCGACGGCTGCATCGTTCCATTCGCAATAATAGGCTGCGTCTGCGGGCCGCATCGGACAGGGTATTTCGTGTTGCTGTAGTACTGCTGGCTCAGTTCGGATGCAGAAGGACATACCGCATCTGCGCGAATGATGCGCGGCTGCCGCACAGGCGCGTCGGCAACCGTGCGAACCACAGCATTTGGCGCGGGTGCCGTCTGGCGCACCACCCGGACCGGGGGTGCATCGGGCCTGCGTACCGGTGCCGGCACCGGCCGCACCGCAGGAGCCGAGATCGGGGCCGAAGCGGCATCATCCAGTGCAATCAATTCGGCCTGAACCTGATCCGCAGGCTCGGAAGGCACCACCTGCCCTGCAAAGGTGGGCTTGAATCCGCACACGCCCTCGCGCTTGCGCGTTACCCTTGGGATCCACGCCACATCGCCGTCAATGCCTGCGCGAATGAATACGCAACCGTTGCTGTCCACATACTGCTTGCCCTTGAACGACGATGGCGGGAATTCCGCAGGTTGATCCCCGGGCGACACCGTCTGTGCCACTAACCCGCTCAGGCTGATGGACCCCAAGATCGTGGCGATAGCAATAAGTCTGGTAAGTTTCATTCTCTGCCCCACAGGATATGGGAACAACATGCCCAAATACACGCTCCGAGTAAAGCCGGTCGCGTGCCAATCGGCGAAATACCAGTGGATTATTTCGTCCCGAACATCCGATCGCCGGCATCACCGAGTCCCGGTACAATATATCCGATGTCATTCAGCCGATCATCGACAGCAGCTGTCACGATCGGCACATCCGGATGTGCTTCTTTCATCCGGGCAATTCCCTCTGGTGCCGCCAGCAGACAAAGAAACCGCAAGTTGGTGGCCCCTGCCTTTTTCAGCAGATCGATTGCGGCGACCGATGAATTCCCTGTGGCCAGCATCGGGTCCACGGCAATGACTAGGCGATCATCCAGCCCCTCGGGCACCTTGAAATAATACTGCACCGGTTGCAGCGTCTGTTCGTCGCGGTACAGCCCGACAAATCCCACGCGCGCCGACGGGATCAGTTCCAGAACACCATCGAGCAACCCGTTGCCGGCCCTCAGGATCGAAATCAACGCCAGCTTCTTGCCGTCGAGGGTCGGCGCATCCATCGCCTGCATCGGAGTTTCGATCCGCTTGGTCGTCATCGGCAGTCCGCGCGTCACCTCATAGGCCAAAAGCTGGCTGATCTCCCTCAGCAGCTGCCGGAAAACCGCAGTCGGGGTTTCGCGGTCCCGCATGATCGTCAGTTTGTGCTGAACCAGCGGATGATCCACCACTGTCAGATGTTCTTGCGCCATGTCTCCGTCCCCCATTCCAAAGCTGCTCCGTTTTGCCCCCAAACCGCAAAACAAACAACCTCCCCAAAACGGCTTCTTTCCACGAGGAGTTTCCGGGGGAGTTTGAGGGGGCGCAGCCCTCTCATCAGCAAAACATTATCGACCGTGGCGCAGCCACTCCGCAGGATCAGACGATGCTCAGATGTTCCGTCACCAGCGTCGCCACGTCACGAAACCCGATTTGCCCCAACACACCTGCACCGGTGCCTGCCACCAGCACCGGCACACGCTCGCGCGTGTGGTCGGTCCCGACCCAGGTAGGATCATTCCCGTGGTCCGCCGTCAGCACCAGCATGTCGCCCTCCTGCAAGCGCGCCGAAATCCGGACGATTTGCGCGTCGAACCACTCCAACGCGCGCGCATAACCCGATACGTCGCGCCGGTGCCCATACAGGCTGTCGAACTCAACAAAGTTGGCAAAGGTCAGGCTGCCGTCTTCGGCCTCGCCCACCAGCCTCGACAGATGCTCCATCAGGACCGCATCCGGCCCTTTATCGACCGTGTCGAAACCCTCCATCGAGAATATATCCCCGATCTTGCCGACCGCGTGACAGATCCCGCCAGCGTTCTGCACGAGATTGCTCAACACAGGCTCGGGCGGTGCTATGGCATAGTCGCGCCGATTGGGCGTCCTGACAAATCCGGATGTTTCATCGCCGACAAAGGGCCGCGCGATGACCCGACCGACCTTCATTTCGTGCAACCGTGGTGCTATGGCCTCGCACAACGCCAAAAGCCGCTCCAGCCCGAACCGGTCTTCATGCGCCGCAATCTGGAAAACGCTGTCGGCAGAGGTGTAACAAATGGGCCATCCGCTGCGCATATGCTCGGTGCCCAGCGCTTCGATGATCGCTGTGCCGGGCGCGTGGCAGTTCCCTAGAACTCCTTCGGTTCCAGCAGCCTGCGCGACGAACTTCAGCAAATCAGGCGGGAACGAATTCTCTACGGCTGTGAAATAATGCCATTCCCACGGCACCGGTAAACCGGCCAGCTCCCAATGGCCTGACGGTGTGTCCTTGCCGCGTGATATCTCTGTCGCGGCCCCCCACCGACCGACCAGGGGCGCGCGCAAACTTGGCACCTCCATGCCGCTCGCCGCTTTCAAGGCGGCCCCAAGCCCCAGACCCGCCAGAAACGGCACCCGCAGTGGCCCGCTGCGACCCTCTTCAGCCAAGCCGGCGGCGCAGGCCTGCGTAATGTGACCCAGCGTGTTGGCCCCTGTATCGGGCACATCGCCGTTGAAATACGCCCCCGCATCGGGTGCTCCCCCGATACCGGCTGAATCCATCACCACCAGGAATGCGCGTGCCATCAGCAGATCCTTTCGACAACCAATGCAGGCGGGGCAGCCGCCGCACCGATCCGCATCGCACCGCGCACTGCCGCTTCGATCCTGTCCGCATCATCGGGCCTCGCGGCATGGATGACCGCAACAGGCTGCCCTTTCGCCACCCTGTCGCCAAGGCGCATCACATTGGACAGGCCAACGGCAGGGTCGACCACATCGCTTTCGATGATACGCCCGCCCCCCAGCGACACGACAGCAAGGCCCAACGCCTCGCCGTCGATGGCGGCCAGATGCCCCTCTTCGCGTGCCTTTACCTCGCGCACCACCGTCGCTTCGGGCAGGAACCGCGTCCAGTCCTCGACAAACCGCACCGGGCCGCCCATCGCCGCGACCATCCGCCCGAAACGTTCCGCCGCAGCGCCGCCGCTTATGGCCGTTTCAATCGCTTTCTCTCCAGCCTGCGTATCTGCCGCAAGCCCTGCCTTTGCCAGCAACAGACCGCCCAGCGCCGCGCAAAGCTCCGCGATAGGTCCCGCCTTGGAGCCTGTCAGAACCTGCATCACTTCAGCTACTTCCAAGGCGTTGCCAAGGCTGGGCACCAACGGCTGGCTCATGTCGCTGATGACAGCACTCGTCGGGCAACCGGCGGCGTTCGCCGTGACCTTCAACGCCTGCGCAAGCGCCCTTGCGGCACCTATGTCCTTCATGAAGGCACCGGACCCGACCTTGACGTCCAATACCAACCCGTCCAGCCCCGCCGCCAGTTTCTTTGACAGAATTGACGCTGTGATCAGATCAAGGCTGTCTACCGTCGATGTCACATCGCGCACACCGTAAAGCCGTTTGTCCGCTGGTGCGATATCCGAAGACGCACCTACGATGGCGCAACCCAGCTCCGCGATAATCTTGCGGAACTGCGCTTCTTCTAGCGCTGTCTGCACACCCGGTATCGCTTCCAGTTTGTCGAGCGTGCCACCCGTGTGGCCCAATCCCCGGCCCGAGATCATCGGCACGATCGCACCGCAGGCGGCAAGCGCCGGAGCCAGCACAAGGCTTACGCAATCGCCGATGCCCCCCGTTGAATGCTTGTCCAGCACCGGACCTGCATCGCCCCAGTCCAGCACACGGCCAGAATCGCGCATTGCCATCGTCAACGCAACGCGACCTTCGTCGCCCAACGCGCCTAGGCATACGCCCATCGCAAACGCACCGGCCTGCGCGTCGCTCACAGTCCCGTCCGCCAGCGCCTGTGCCATCCACGACAGTTCGTCAACAGTCAGCGTGCGACCGTGCCGCAGGTTGCTCAGGATTGCGCGTGCGTTCATTCAGGAGCCATCCATATGCGCCGCGCCAAAAGCGCCGGGCAACAATTCCGCCAAAGTCGTCTGCTGCTCGACGCCGCCCGTTGTGGCCATGGTCACAACCACATCGCCAGCGCCAAATTCCGCCAGCTTCTGACGGCATCCGCCGCAGGGACTGACAGGCATCGGGCTGCCCGCGATGACATAGGCTTCGACCAGAGATTTTTCCCCAGCCGCTATCATGGCTGCAATCGCGCCGGCCTCGGCGCAGGTTCCTTCAGGATACGCCACGTTCTCCACATTGCAGCCGACATATACCGAACCCGAGGCCGCGCGAATTGCCGCGCCCACCTGAAAGTTGGAATAGGGTGCATACGCATTTTCGCGCACCCGCGTCGCTTCGTGTTTCAGATCACCACTCATCGCCCTGCTCTTTGCTGTTTTGACAATCATTTCGTGCCAGAGCGGCCCCGCCGATGCAACATCACAGCGCGCGTGACCGCCGACCGAGCCAAAGCATGACCCCCGCAAGAAGCCTTTCGGCCATCTCCTCGACCCGTTGCAGCCTGACTTTATGCTCCGGCGATCCCACGGCCACATCGTCAGCCACGACCTCCAAGCCCTGCCCCACGGCACCGCCGAGTAGGAAAAACAACAAAACTGTTCGGACGACCCATTCATCCAGCCAAAGATCAAGAAACCCCAACCTGCCTTGCAGAACAGGCCCGCAAGGCAGGGCCGCTGCCTCTGATTCATGCTCAGCGAGCAATCACAAAGCCAGTGTTGCATGGAGCCATTCCCAACACTTTTTACGGATCAGTACCAGCAGACCCGCAGCCAGCCACAAATAATGGCCGTAATCTCAATCGGGCCCCGCTCTGAGGCAAGGAGCTTCTGTGTTCCAGGGCTGGCCAGCAAGACCGCCGCAACGGACAGACAGCATAGAGCTATTGCGAAGGATAACCGGCCTCCATCAACGGCTATACTGCGTGCCCGCGCTCCCAATCTCAAAACCATCCGTGAGATATGAGGGGTAAAACACCGAAACCCTGTTAAAGGTTCCAGAATTTGTTTAATGCTAAACTATCACTTCACACAGGGGCCCGTATCAGATGTCCGACACAACCACTACCCGTCAGGCCGCGCTCGACTATCACGAATTTCCAAAACCCGGAAAACTGGAGATTCGCGCGACCAAGCCGCTTGCGAACGGGCGCGATCTGGCGCGCGCCTATTCTCCCGGCGTGGCCGAGGCCTGCCTTGAGATACAGGCGGATCCTACCACCGCCGCGCGCTATACTGCACGCGCCAATCTGGTCGCCGTGATCACCAACGGCACCGCCGTGCTGGGCCTTGGCAACATCGGCGCGCTGGCCGCCAAGCCGGTAATGGAAGGCAAGGCGGTCCTTTTCAAGAAATTCGCCGGCATCGACTGTTTCGACATTGAAGTTGATCAGGCCGATCCCGAAAAACTGGCCGAGATCGTCTGCGCACTGGAACCGACGTTTGGCGCGATCAATCTGGAGGACATCAAAGCGCCCGATTGCTTTACCGTGGAACGCATTTGCCGCGAGCGCATGAATATCCCTGTGTTCCATGACGATCAACACGGCACGGCCATCGTTGTTGGCGCCGCCGCCACCAATGCGCTCCATGTTGCGGGTAAACGATTTGACGAGATCAAGATCGTCTCAACCGGCGGGGGTGCCGCGGGTATTGCCTGCCTCAACATGCTGCTCAAGCTTGGCGTCAAGCGCGAGAACGTCTGGCTCTGCGACATCCACGGGCTCGTTTATCAAGGTCGTGAGGTGGACATGAACCCGATCAAGTCCGAATTCGCACAATCCACCGACCTGCGCACGCTTGATGACGTGATCCATGACGCGGACCTTTTCCTCGGACTGTCCGGCCCCAATGTGCTGACCCCTGAAATGGTCGCGAAAATGGCGGCGAAACCAATCATCTTCGCACTTGCAAACCCGACGCCGGAAATCATGCCTGATGCGGTTCGGGCGGTCGCACCTGATGCGATCATCGCCACTGGACGCAGCGACTTCCCAAATCAGGTCAACAACGTCCTATGTTTTCCCTTCATCTTTCGCGGGGCGCTGGATGTTGGTGCCACGACGATCAACGACGCGATGCAACTGGCGTGCATCGACGGTATCGCGGCCCTTGCCCGCGCGGCCACTTCCGCCGAAGCGGCTGCGGCCTATCAGGGGGAACAGATGACCTTCGGGCCGGATTACCTGATCCCCAAGCCCTTCGATCCCCGGTTGGTCGGCATCGTATCGTCAGCCGTGGCCAAGGCCGCGATGGAGACCGGCGTTGCCACGCGACCCATCGAGGATATGGACGCCTACAAGCGCAAACTCGATCATTCCGTCTTCAAGTCCGCATTGCTCATGCGCCCTGTGTTTCAGGCGGCCCGTCTCACGCCGCGCCGCATCGTCTTTGCCGAAGGCGAGGACGAGCGTGTTCTGCGTGCGTCACAGGCTATACTTGAAGAAACGACCGAACGCCCGATCCTGATCGGCCGTCCCGACGTCATCGAGAAACGCATCCAACGCGCCGGACTTGCGCTGCAAGTCGGACGTGACGTGGATATCGTGAACCCTGAAAACGATCCACGGTACCGCGACTATTGGGAAACATATCATCAGCTCATGGCGCGCAAAGGCGTATCGCCCGACATCGCCCGCGCGGTCATGCGCACCAACACCACCGCCATCGGTGCCGTCATGGTTCACCGCGGCGAAGCCGAAAGCCTGATTTGCGGCACTTTTGGTGAAACCCGATGGCATCTGAACTACGTCGAGCAGGTCTTGGGCCGCGACGGCCATCGCGCACATGGCGCTTTGTCGATGATGATCCTCGAAGATGGGCCGCTGTTCATTGCCGACACTCAGGTCCACCAGCACCCGACGCCTGAACAGATCGCGGAAATCGCTGTGGGTGCCGCGCGCCATGTCCGCCGCTTCGGCATCGAACCCAACATCGCGCTGTGTTCACAGTCGCAATTCGGCAATCAGGGTGAAGGGTCCGGGGGGCGCCTGCGCGCGGCGATCCGCCTGCTTGACGCGATGCAACCGGGTTTCACCTATGAGGGTGAGATGAACATCGACACGGCGCTTGATCCCGACCTGCGCGAACGGTTGTTTCCGGGAAACCGGATGAAAGGGGCCGCAAACGTGCTGGTCTTTGCACATGCGGATGCAGCATCGGGTGTACGCAACATCCTCAAGATGAAGGGCGGCGGGCTCGAAGTCGGACCGATCCTGATGGGCATGGGCAACCGTGCGCATATCGTATCGCCGTCGATCAGCGCGCGGGGTTTGCTGAACATGAGCGCGATCGCCGGCACCCCTGTTGCCGAATACGGCTGATTCCAAAATCACCGCCCCGTTCGCGCGGGGCGGTGATGACGGTTTGCCCGACAGACGGGCTTATTTCTTGGCGGGTTTTTCACCAGGCTTGGACGGGGTTTTCTTGCCTTGAGGTTTTGGCGCTGTTGCCATGATTGTTTCTCTGTCTCATGCGCGGTCAGACACCATGTCTGACCTGAAACCGATGATCTCACAAAGCCCCCGGAACGGAAGGTCGTATTTTGACGCCCTGTCGTTTTCCTACCGCCGCGCTACGCCATGAGCCATTTTAAGCGCATGGCTTAGAAACGCAGTGTGAATGCCCTGCTAAAGCCCAACCGCAAGGTCCACTGGTCGTCGGACCCATTCGCAGTAATCGGGCTGTCGGCGGCCGAATTGCGCAGCTTTTCGTATGCCAGCAACCCTTCAAAGGCCCAATTATTGTCAAAGCGGTAGACCGCACCGATCTCCGCTCCTGACCCCAGAATACCACCGTCTGCGTCATAAGCAGCAAAGCTGGACGCAGCGGCGTCCGCTGCGCTGATCCCGTAATATGTGGCCGCATATTCGGTGTTTCCCAGATTAAGGCGCGGACCCGCCGTAATGGTCCAACGCTCCGTCGGGCGATAGATCAGATCCGCCCCCAACGTACCGACGACACCATGATGCCCGCCAAAGCCGTGACGTACTTCGCCAAAGGCTTGCCAATTCGTCTCGCGGTAAACGACACCCAGACCAAGCTCCACCGCGGTGTCGATATCACCTAGACCCGCGAGTTCCGGATTGTCGTCAACCTTGCGCGACCCGACCACATTGAATGCACCGCGCAGGGCGAAACCTGTGCTGGGAATTTTGCCGATCCCGTCGCCGATTGCGAAACGGCCCCAGTTGAGGCTGCCGAATGTGAAGCCCAGATCAGGCATCGCCTCATATTCATCCGATCCCGGATAGGACGGTCCTGTCGCCACGCCGGCGCGCACCGCGAAATTGAACGACCGGTCTTGTGCAGCCAACGGCAACGCAAAAGCGACGCTTGACGTGGCAACGAGGGCGGCAAGGGATGTTGAACGCATGAGGCACTCCGGACTGTCTTAATTTTACCTGAGGTCACTTAGCACGCCGCGCCCTTTTGGACAGGGCCAATCCCATTGAAGGTGTAAATTTATCAACCAACACACCGCATGGCTTGAAAACTCTGTTTCGCGGTATGGCAGGCGTTCGCAGTTTGGCTTGCCCCGAGAGGCCGCACTGAATAACAACAGCCATAGGGGGAGGACACGACATGAATTACCGCGAAACCTATGCAGCAGCAAAGGCTGATCCCGAAGCATTCTGGCTGGAACAGGCCCGTGCCATCGACTGGGTGACGCCCCCGAAACAGGCGTTGTTCGACAAGGGCGGGGATCTTTACGAATGGTACGCCGATGCCGAAGTGAACGGCTGTTATAATGCCATCGACCGGCATGTCGAAGCCGGGAACGGCGACCGTGTCGCCATCATACATGACAGTCCCATTACCGGCACCAAATGCAAGATCACTTTCGCTGAACTGCAGACCCGCGTTGCATCGCTTGCCGGTGCGTTGGCAGCCAAGGGAGTGACAGCCGGGGATCGCGTGATCATCTACATGCCAATGGTACCCGAAGCGCTTGAGGCGATGTTGGCCTGCGCGCGGATCGGTGCGGTCCATTCGGTCGTCTTCGGTGGTTTCGCCGCTCATGAATTGGCCGTTCGCATCGACGATTGCACCCCGAAGGCCATCATCGCCGCCTCCTGCGGGCTGGAGCCGGGGCGCGTGGTTCACTACAAACCTCTTCTTGATGGCGCTATCGAACAGGCCAAGCACAAGCCGGAGTTCTGCCTGATCCTGCAACGTGAACAGGAAAGATGTGACCTGATCCCCGGGCGCGATTTCGATTGGCACGAAGCACAACAAGGTGTCACTCCCTCCCCCTGCATCCCAGTGCGCGGAAACCATCCGGCGTATATTCTTTACACCTCCGGCACTACCGGAGCCCCCAAAGGCGTCGTGCGCCACACGGCAGGACATCTCGTTGCCCTCAACTGGACGATGAAGAACATCTACAACGTCGACCCTGGCGACGTTTTTTGGGCCGCCTCGGATGTCGGCTGGGTCGTCGGCCACAGCTATATCGCTTATGGTCCTCTGATCCACGGCAACACCACCGTCGTATTCGAAGGCAAACCCGTAGGCACACCAGATGCAGGCACCTTCTGGCGCGTGATTTCCGAGCATAACGTCCGAAGCTTCTTCACGGCACCGACCGCAATCCGTGCGGTCAAACGTGAAGACCCCGAAGGTATCGAGGTGCGCAAATACGACCTATCCTGCCTGCGCGCCCTCTATCTTGCGGGCGAGCGTGCCGATCCAGATACTATTCTTTGGGCGCAAAAGGTGCTGGGCAAACCGGTGTATGACCACTGGTGGCAAACCGAAACCGGCTTTACCATCGCGGGAAACCCTGCGGGGCTCGAAGCGTTGCCGGTCAAAGTCGGCTCTCCGACGGTGCCGATGCCCGGCTATGATGTGCGCATTCTGGACGAAGCGGGTCACGAAGTTCCCGCAGGCACACTGGGGGCGATCGCGATCAAATTGCCGCTACCCCCCGGCACGCTTCCAACCCTTTGGAACGCCGAGGATCGCTTTCGCGCAAGCTACCTCAGTCACTTCCCCGGTTTTTATGAGACCGGCGATGCGGGCATGATCGACGAAGACGGCTATCTCTACATCATGGCCCGTACCGATGACGTCATCAACGTGGCTGGGCACCGCCTGTCGACAGGTGCGATGGAAGAAGTCCTGGCCAACCATCCCGACGTGGCCGAATGCGCCGTGGTAGGAGTGTCCGATCCACTGAAAGGACAAGCGCCGGTAGGTTTCGTTTGCCTGACCAAGGGCATCAATCGCCCGCATGCGGAGATTACGGCGGAATGCGTCAAACTGGTCCGTGATCAGATCGGCCCGGTTGCCGCATTCAAGCTGGCGCTGGTTGTCGACCGCTTGCCCAAGACACGATC
>JAGXFI010000172.1 GCA_024637305.1 Sulfitobacter sp. | reverse complement strand
GAGCGAGATGCTGGCGCGGGTGACGGATGCGGCGATCCAGATACATGGTGGCATGGGTCTGATGGATGATTATCCGCTTGAACGGTTCTGGCGCGATGCACGGGTAGAGCGGATCTGGGACGGTACAAGCGAGATCCAGCGGCACATTATCAGTCGCGAGATGCTCAGGGAGTTGGGCGCGTAAGCTTCGGCGCTGCCGCCTGCGGTTAATGGACAAGATGAAGGTAGGCGCGACTCATGGTTAATCTGTCACGGCTGTTGCAGCCGAAGGTGATAGCAGTGATTGGTGGCGGCGCGTGGTGCGCGCAGATCATCCGGCAATCGCGCGGGATGGGGTATTGTGGCAGCATTGAGTTGGTGCACCCGCGCGAAATCGAGGTCGAAGGAATTCGCGCGGTAGCGTCCCTGGACGCAATGGCACAAGTACCGGATGCGGTTTTTATTGGTGTGAACCGGCGCGCGACAATCGAGGTCGTCGGACAATTGCGTTCGATGAATGCCGGTGGTGCCGTCTGTTTTGCTTCGGGTTTTGCTGAGTCGGAGGCCGAGGATGCCGAAGGGTCAGGTTTGCAGGCACAACTGGTTGCCGCCGCCGGAGACATGCCGGTACTGGGCCCCAATTGCTACGGGTTCATCAATGCTTTGGACGGTGCACTGCTTTGGCCAGACCAGCATGGATGCAAACGTGTCGAGCGCGGCGTTGCGATTCTCACGCAAAGCTCCAATATCGCGATCAATCTCACGATGCAGAAACGCGGTTTGCCGGTCGCCTACGTGATCGCTTGCGGAAACATGGCACAGACGTCGCAGGCGCAGATCGCGCTGGGCCTGCTGGACGATCCCCGTGTCACCGCCATCGGAATGCATATCGAAGGGTTTGGAGATACGCGTGCGTGGCATGAATTGGCGATCAAGGCGGCGACCAAGGGTGTGCCGCTTGTCGCGCTGAAAGTCGGGCGGTCCGATCAGGCCCAGAAGGCGACCGTATCGCATACCGCCTCTCTGGCAGGAAGCGACGCTGGTGCCGACGCTTTGCTTGCGCGGTTCGGAATCGGACGCGTGGATGACTTGCCGACACTTCTGGAGGCGCTGAAGTTGTTGCATTGCAACGGCCGGCTATCTGCGCCGACACTGTCCTCGATCAGTTGTTCTGGCGGCGAGGCGAGCCTTGCTGCGGATACCGCACAGGGAAGCGGGCTGAGCTTTCCTCCGTTGACAGATGAGCAGCACTGCGCGTTGGCCAGCGCCTTGGGGCCGATGGTGGCACTGTCCAATCCGTTGGATTACCACACCTATATCTGGCGCGATGCGGTGAGGATGGCGGATGCCTGGACCCCGATGGCAGCCGACCATATCGGCCTCACCCTATTGATCGTGGATTATCCCCATACCGATGCCAGCGACTGGGAATGTGCGACGCTCGCGGCGCTTGAGGTGCGGCGGCGGACGCAAAGGCCGGTGGCGATGGTCGCGACCCTGCCGGAGCTTATGCCGGAGAATATTGCCGCGCGCCTTCTGGCCGGTGGCGTCACGCCGATGCACGGATTACGTGAAGCGATAGCAGCGGCGGATATCGCCGCGCGGGTCTGGGCACCAGTGGCAGAGCCACCAATGGACCCCGGTGCGCCGCGCGATGCCCGTCTCATCCCCGAAGCCGAAGCCAAGGCGTTGCTCGCCGCGCATGGGGTGGCGGTGCCAAGGGGCGTCCACGGTACGGCCCGCGAAGTAACGGCGGCATCCCTGACCGGACCGCTCGTTCTGAAGCTGTCCGGGC
Source organism: Sulfitobacter sp. (assembly GCA_024637305.1). Classification (GTDB taxonomy): domain Bacteria; phylum Pseudomonadota; class Alphaproteobacteria; order Rhodobacterales; family Rhodobacteraceae; genus Sulfitobacter. The sequence goes on along the minus strand of JAGXFI010000172.1, from coordinate 10,414 downwards.
TGGCGCATAAGTCCGAAGCGGACGGCGTGCGGCTTGCGCTGGCCCCGCAAGACGTTGCGCAGGCGGCATCGCAGATGGGCGGCGACGACTTTCTGCTCGAAGAGATGGTGCAGGGCGCTGTCGCTGAGTTGCTGATCGGGGTCACCCGTGACCCTGCGCATGGCTTTGTCCTGACGCTGGGTGCCGGTGGGGTTCTGGCCGAGTTGTGGCAAGATACCGTTTCGTTGCTGGTGCCGTCTGACGCCACCGCGATACAGGCCGCACTGAGGCGACTGCGGATCTGGCCGATGATAGAGGGCTACCGCGGAAAACCGGCGGCGGACCTGCCCGCCATCATCCGGGCGGTCATTGGCCTTCAGTCCTATGTGATTGCGCATGGCGATACGATCAGCGAGGTTGAGATAAACCCGCTGATGTGCACGCCCCACAACGCCATCGCCGTTGATGCGCTTATCCGCGCAAGCTGAAGGAGATTGAAAATGGACCCGATCAAGACCCGCCACGAGGGCGGCATCCTGGAGGTCACTCTGGACCGGCCCAAGGCCAATGCGATTGATCTGCTGACTTCGCGGCGGATGGGCGAGGTATTCGCCGATTTCCGTGATGACCCCAGTTTGCGCGTCGCGATCATCACCGGCGGTGGAGACAAATTCTTTTGCCCCGGCTGGGATTTGAAGGCCGCCGCAGACGGGGATGCGGTAGACGGTGACTATGGCGTCGGTGGCTTTGGCGGGCTGCAGGAGTTGCGCGGGATGAACAAGCCCGTGATCGCCGCAGTCAATGGCATCTGCTGCGGTGGCGGTCTCGAATTGGCACTGTCGGCGGACATGATCTTGTCGGCAGAGCATGCAAGCTTTGCGCTGCCGGAAATACGCTCAGGCACTGTTGCGGATGCGGCGTCAGTCAAGCTGCCCAAGCGGATTCCCTATCACATAGCGATGGAGCTTTTGCTGACCGGGCGCTGGTTCACGCCGGAGGAAGGAAAGGGATGGGGTCTGATTAACGAGATCGTACCGGGAGATCAGTTGATGGACCGCGCCTGGGAATTGGCGCGGCTGCTCGCCTCAGGCCCGCCGCTGGTGTACGCAGCGATCAAAGAGATCGTCCGAGACGCCGAGGACGCCAAGTTTCAGGACGCCATGAACCGGATCACGCGGCGGCAATTGCCTTCGGTCGATACGCTCTATTCCTCTGAAGACCAGTTGGAAGGCGCGCGCGCCTTTGCAGAAAAGCGCGATCCTGTATGGAAGGGGAAATAATCTGGGATGAACATTCTTTTCGTTCATCAGAACATGCCGGGGCAATATCGTGAACTGGTCCAGTGGCTTGCCGCACAGGGGGGGCATCGGCTCTATTTTCTGACGCAGCGCCGGAACCCACCGAAATTCGACGGTGTCGAAACCCGGGTTTACGCACCGCATCACCGCCCGGCCAAGGACGCTTACGGCCTTAGCAAGGTTTGGGAAGAAGCCGTCGGCAATGGCTATGGGGCCATCCTCGCCGCGCAGAAGATCGAGGCGGAGGACGGGTTTCGACCGGACATCATTCTGGGACATGTGGGATGGGGCGAATTGACCTTTTTCAAGGAACTGTGGCCCGACGTGCCGATCATCGGCTTTTTCGAATATTACTATAGCGTCAAAGGCGGTCCGGTCGGATTCGATCCCACCGACAAGATATCTGACCATGCGCCTTACCTGATGCATGCGCGCAATGCGGTGCCCTTGGCGAACATCCAGACGGTGGATCTGGGCCTTAGCCCGACGCGCTGGCAGCGGGACCGGTTTCCGGCCAGCTTTCATGACAAGATTTATGTCTGTCACGACGGTATCCGCACCGACAAGCTAAAGCCGAAATCGTCGGCCAAGCTGGGGCTAAGTCGTTTGGGGCGTGACCTGACGCGGACCGATGAGATCGTCACCTATGTGACACGCAATCTGGAACATACGCGTGGTTTTCATATTTTCATGCGCGCCTTGCCCGAAATTCTGGCGCAGCGCCCGAATGCGCGTGTCCTGATCCTCGGCGGCAACGACGTCTCCTACGGTGCCAAATCCGCCACACCCGGCGGCCTGCGTGCGCAAATGGAAGCAGAAGTCGGTGACCGCGTCGATTGGGGCCGCGTGCATTTTCTGGGGCAGGTGCCATATCCCGATTATCAGAAACTGGTTCAGATCAGCCGGTGTCACGTCTATTTGACGATGCCTTTCGTCTTGTCATGGTCGCTGTTGGAATCCATGTCCATGGGGGCAACCATCGTGGCGTCCGACGTCGCCCCTGTACGCGAGGCGATCACACATGGTGAAACGGGATTGCTGGTCGATTTTCTGGACCACAATGCGTTGGCGCGGCAGGTGGTGGAGGTGGTTTCAAATCCGCGCGCTTACGCGCATCTGGGCAACGCCGCACGGCAGCATGTAATCGACAATTACGATTTCGAGACCAAATGCCTGCCGGAGCATATCGCGCAGATCAACGCTCTGGTGCCCGCAGACAAGCGGATCGTCTTTCCTAGTTGTTGACGACGTTCAGCACCCCGAAAGCCGATCCGATCAGGCCAAAGATGGTGCGCGCGTTGTTGACCGGGCTTTCGGTGGCCAACACCAGATCGCCAGAGTTGATGGTGAAATTTCTGGCGGAAAACAGCCCGTCCGATGTCGTCAGGTCCAGCGAGAACACGACACGTGCTTTCGTCGGTCCGGGCTCCGTGGCGGTGACGGCGCTTTGGGGGTATTCGCGCAGGATCAGGATCCCCTGCGGGTCCGCACGGTTGTCGTTGACACCACCCATGATCGCCAGCGCATCGAGCGCAGAGACGTGATCGCGGTTGAATTTGAATTGTGCTTCATTCCCGGCGGCACCCAATGACAGGAAGTAGCGGCGGTCTCCCTCTACGATCACCTTGTCGCCGCCACGCAGGCGGGTATCGAGCTTGGGGTTCTCATAAAGATGCGACACGGATGTCTGATAGACGTCCGATCCGCGCACCAGTTTGATCTGCGGGTTGTTGAGCTCTTCCTTGATGCCGCCGCTAGCCGAAATCGCACCGAGGACGGTAAAGTTCTGGTCCGGCATTTTGACGTTACCCGGAGACGCGACACCACCCACGAGGTCGATCGAGTTCACGCGCCCCTCGGTCATTTGCAGCTGTACCTGCGCGGAGGGAACGATGGGCTCCAACTGGCGCTGCACAAGCTGGCGTGCGCTGTCAGGGCTACGGCCGGCGACCTGTACCTTGCCGATGTAAGGCAAAAAGATCGACCCGCCGTCCGTTACGCGCATCCCGCGCAGGTCGGCGACGCGCTGATCCGGCGCTGTCAGCAGCGAATTCTCGTTACTGTCCCAGATGAAGACATCCAGCGTATCACCGGGGGCGATAACCTGTGCCGAACTTCCCTTGCTGGCACCGATCCAGGTAAGCTCGCGCACGCCGGTCGCAGGCCAATCCATTACAATCGGCAAGAAGTCGCGCGTTACGGGATAGACAGCGAAATCCGCAGTCTCCTCGTCGGCGTGCCGCAAGATTTCAGATTCTAGAGCCGCACCGCGGGGAAGCGTTCCGCAAGCCGACATGCTGAGGGCCAAGGCCGCTCCGACCGCGTGTTTGACAAGGACGCTCATACCGGCACTACCGCTCTAAATCCATGGCCCGAAGGTGCCACACGCAATATTGTCGTAGGGGAATATTCCCCTGCGCGAAAGTGCTTCGATGCGAATAGGCAGCCGCCGGTTGGTTTTTTCTTACCGGCAAGATACTGGCTATGGTCATGGCGTCAATCGTTTCAACCAATTCGGATCGGAGAGGACCCGTGCTGCTGCTGGGTGGCAGCGGTCGGCTGGGCTTCATGCTGCGCGCGCATTGGCCGGCAAAGGACGATCTGCGTGTGCAAAGCAGGTCGGCTGGCGACGGAATGCTGGTGTTTGATCCACTGGATACGGACGCGGTGCGCAAGGCCTCGGATGGCGCGCGTGCAATCATCTGTCTGGCGGGGGTGACCCCCCAACGCGCGGCGCGGACGGGCGAGGCATTGTCGGCGAACGCCGATCTGGCGATTGCGGCCGTAAGGGCATCCGATGGCGCGCGCGTCTTCACCGCGTCCTCGGCGGCGGTATACGGTGCAACGGCCGGTGTTCACCGCGAGACCGATGAGGCGCGCCCCGTGTCCCCCTATGGCCTCGCCAAGCTTGAAATGGAGGAACTGGCGCTTGCTGCAGGACAGGCAGGCGGCGTTCCGGTGACGGCGTTGAGAATAGGAAATGTCGCGGGCGCGGACGCGATTTTGGCGGGGTGGCACGAAGGTATGCAGGTCGACCAGTTCGCCGATGGCACCACGCCCGCGCGCAGCTATATCGGGCCATTGACGTTGGCGCATTGTATGTACGCGCTGACGCGGCACGACACTGTTGCGGATGTCATCAATGTTGCCGCCCCCGGAACCGTCGCGATGGGTGATCTGCTGGACGCTGCCGGGCTTGCCTGGCTTGCCCGACCTGCACCAGCGGAGGCTATTGCAAAGGTCGCGCTGGATGTATCGCTCTTGGAGAGATACGTGGATTTCACGGCGGTGGATGGCACTGCCGCTGGGATCGTGGCGGAATGGCGGAAAGGGACCGGCAAGTGACATGGCGCAAGCGCATCTTTGATCTGTTTTTCGCCAGCCTTCTGGTGATTATCCTTGGTCCTGTCTTCGTCTGGCTGGTCTGGTACATCTGGCGCAAGCAGGGCCGTCCGCTGTTTTACGTCGCCGAGCGCATGAAGACGCCGACGCAACCCTTCAAGCTCTACAAATTCCGCACCATGACAGTGGTGAACGAGGATCAGGGCGTTTCGGGGGCGCACAAGGCCTCGCGGGTGACCAAAACGGGCGCGTGGCTGCGCGCCAAGCGGCTGGACGAATTTCCCCAGCTCTGGAATATCCTGCGCGGCGACCTCAGTTTTGTCGGGCCGCGACCGCCTCTGCGCGAATATGTCGAGCGGTTTCCGGAGATCTACCGCGAAGTGTTGAAATCACGCCCCGGCGTGACCGGTCTGGCGACAATCAGGTTCCACAAACACGAAGACCGACTGCTGTCCCGGTGCAGCACTCCGGAACAGACGGATGATATCTATTGCCGCATTTGCATTCCGCGAAAGGCCCGGCTGGATCTGATCTATCAACATCATCGCAGCACTTGCTATGATTTTGATCTGGTATTCCAGACGATCGGCAATCTATTCCGCCGCAAGAATGCGTGACACGATTGGCGCAGCCCTGTGGAAAATGTGACGCGACCCTTTGAATTGCGACGATCCTGCTTTAGACGTAATTAAACCAGCCCTTCTGCTTTGAAACCTTTTTTTACGGTCAAATATTCTGATGTTGAGTTGGATAAAATCCCTGAGCAAATCCAGAAAGCGCCTGATCATGCTGATCGGGGATTGTTTTCTGCTTCCGGTCGCCTTGCTTTTTTCTTTTTCAGTGCTCGAAATGCCCGAAGGCGTCTTGGGCAGTCTGATCAATTATCTGCCGGTAATGCCCTACACGCTGGCCGTTGCTGTGGGCGTATCAATCTGGATCGGGGTAAGTTCAATTCAGTTGAACGCCTACGAAGGGGCTGTCGGATCCACGGCTATCTTTGCGTTGTTCGTGACGTTGGCCTCGGTAACGTTTTCCAATGTTGCGGGTCTTGATTTCCCCCTCGGGACCCATCTGGTGTTTGGCGGTGCCTACTTCGTTCTGGTGGTTGTCAGCCGTGCGGTGCTCTTGCAGATCGTGCTGACAATCTACCGCCGGGGTTCGCCGCGGTGTCGGGTGCTGATCTACGGCGCTGGGACGACAGGCACACAGCTTGTTTCGGCTCTGCGCAATCACGAAAATATCGAGGCGGTTGCCTTTGTTGATGATAATCACACATTGCATGGGCTGCGCGTTGCGCGGCTGCCCGTTTATCCGCCGCTGCGCATTTCGGAAGTGGCCGAAGAGAAACAGATCGACCGCGTATTGCTGGCTGTGCCATCGTTGAGCATGCCCAAACAGGCGCAGATCGCGCGGCGCTTGCAGAAGATGGGGCTGGAGGTGCAGACCCTGCCGTCCTTCGCGCAACTGATTGGCGAAGAAACCCTCGTTGACAAGCTCAAGCCGGTGTCGGCGCAGACGTTTCTGAATCGGGCGGAAGTAAATCACCAACTGGGTGTCGGGCGCGAAAGCTACGCAGACAAGTCGGTGCTGGTCTCAGGTGCCGGCGGTTCCATCGGGTCGGAGCTTTGCCGTCAGGTTCTTGAGTGCCGCCCTTCAAAGCTGATCCTCTACGAACTCAGCGAGCTTGCGCTTTATAATATAGACATGGAATTGCGGCAGCTTGCCGAAGGAGCGGCGATCGAAATCATTCCGGTCCTCGGCTCGGTCACCGATGTGCGACAGGTGCGCAAGGTATTGGCGCTCCATCAAGTTCAGGTTGTCCTGCACGCAGCGGCCTACAAACATGTGCCGCTGGTCGAAGCCAATCCGCTGGCGGGGCTGGTCAACAACGTGTTCGGCACCCAGACCCTTGCCCAGCAGGCCGCCCGCGCCGGGGTGGAGCGGTTCACGCTGATTTCTTCGGACAAGGCGGTGCGCCCTGCGAATGTCATGGGCGCGTCAAAGCGACTGGCGGAACTGGTGATCCAGGACCTTGCACGACGTGAGTCCAGAACGATATTTTCGATGGTTCGTTTTGGCAATGTATTGGGGTCCTCGGGGTCTGTCGTGCCGCTGTTTCAGGATCAACTCAGCCGCGGCGGCCCTCTGACCGTGACGGACCGCCACGTCGCGCGCTATTTCATGACAGTGCAGGAAGCCGTAAGTCTGGTGTTGCAGGCAGGGGCCATCGCCAAAGGTGGCGAAGTCTTTGTGTTGGATATGGGCAAACCTGTGCCGATCGTGAATCTTGCGCGGCAGGTGATTGAAAGTGCTGGGTATACCGTGCGCGATGATGACAACCCTGATGGGGACATCGAGATCACGATCACCGGTCTGCGTCCCGGCGAGAAGATGACCGAGGAACTGACTCTCAATGGCGAGTTGCTGGGCACCGTGCATCCCAAGATTTTCTCGACCCGTGAGGCCGGCCTGTCCGAAATCGAGGTAGCATCCGCACTGCGCCGCCTGCGCGAGGCTTTCATTGCCAGCGACGAGGACATGGCCCGCGACGTGGTGGCGCGTTGGGTCGAGGGGTTCCAGCGACATCTGTCAGTCGCAGTCGGGGATTAGCGCCGATTTGTCACGATAGCGGATGTTATTCGCCGAGTGGGCGCGTGTGCGGTTGATTTGCGTGCAATGCGAGTGCAAAACGGTGAAAACATGCCGGGCAGAGGGTGCATGATGATCCGCAAACGGACGAACAGAGTTACAGGCGCGGTCGCCCTACTGGGGGTGACGCTGGCTCCGCTGAGCACGCATGCTCAGGATCCTGCGCAGATGTTCGAAATGCGTGACCGGCCGACGCTGAACTTCTACGGTTCGCCCGGAATAGTCGACATGCCTTCGGGTGAGGCGTTGCCGGATGGGCAGTTTACCGTTGGCGTGTCGCATTTTGGGGGCATTACCCGCAACACCCTGACGTTTCAGGCGACCCCACGCATCTCAGCAAGCTTTCGTTACAACGGGATCCAGGACTGGAATTCTAACGGATTCGGCACCTACCGCGACCGCAGTTTTGACGTGCGGTTTTTGCTGCACCGCGAAACGCGCAGCCTGCCTGCGCTGACGCTTGGTTTGCAGGATTTTGCAGGGACGGGCATTTATGCTGGTGAATATGTTGCCGCGACCAAAAATTTCTCGCTCAGACGTGTTCCGGGTACGATCAAGGCCACTGGCGGTCTGGGTTGGGGCCGTCTTGGGTCCTCCGGCGCGATCGGTGCGCCGTTCGGAGAGGACAGACCCGGGTTCGTGGTCGGCGATACCGGCGGCGAGCCCGGTTTCGATCAGTGGTTTCGCGGCGACGCAGCCCCCTTTGCCGGCGTAGAGTGGCAAGTGAATGACAAGCTGGGGCTGAAGGCCGAATACAGCTCTGACGCGTACCTGCCTGAAACGCGGCGCGGTGTGTTTACCCGCAAGTCGCGGTTCAACTTCGGGGCTGAATATCAGGTATCGGACGCGGTTCGGCTTGGTGCGTATTATCTCTATGGGTCAGAGCTTGGCGTGAATGTTCAGGTACAGCTTAATCCCGACCGCCCGGTTTCCCCGCTGCGCCTGCCCGCGCCGCGCCCCTACGACATCCGGCCATCGCGCAATGCCAATCCGCAGGCTTACGCAGCTGACTGGGCCGTATCGACCGAAGCCGCTTCGACAGCTGTGCGCGATGCGCTGATCCCCTTGCTGGAGGCCGAAGGCCTGACGCTGATCGAAGCGCGATCTACAGCGCGCGAAACCGAAGTGCGGTTTTCGAACGAACGCTACGCGGCCAGTTCCGTCGCCATTGGCCGTGTAGCGCGCGCCATGGCACTGGTTTTGCCGGCGTCGGTCGAGGTGTTCCGTATCGTGCCCGTCGAGAACGATCTGGCACAATCCGCGGTGGTCTTGCGTCGATCCGATCTAGAGCGGCTGGAACTCAGCCCTGACGCGACAGATGCGCTATTGGCCCGAACCCGGTTCGACGAAGCCACCCCCGATCTTGCAGGCGGAGCCTTCAATGAAGCGCTGTACCCCGATTTCGCATGGTCCATCGGGCCTTATCTGGCACCCAGCTATTTCGATCCCGATGAACCCGTCCGCGCGGATGTAGGCGTAAAGTTAAAGCTCAACTACAAACCCGCCCCCGGCTGGGTCGTCTCGGGCGAGGTGCGTCAGCGGCTGTTCGGCAATGTCGGGGATTCCTCGCGGCTAGGTCAATCAGCGCTGCCGCCCGTGCGGACAGACGGGATCCAGTACGCGCGCGAGGGAAAAACTGCGCTGAACAACCTTTATGTCTCGCGCCAGTGGAAGGCGGGTGAAGACGTCTACGCCCGTGTCTCCGCGGGGTATCTGGAACGCATGTATGGCGGCTTGTCCGCTGAATTGTTGTGGAAACCTGTCGCCAGCCGCCTCGCGCTCGGGGCCGAGGCAAATTACGTCAAGCAACGGGATTTCGATCAGCGGCTGGGGTTTCGTGACTACTCCGTAGCGACGGGACATGCATCCGCTTATTACGAATTCAGCGGCGGTTATACCGGACAGCTTGACGTGGGCCGCTATCTGGCAGGTGACTATGGCGCAACCGTCACATTGGAACGTGAATTCGATAATGGCTGGAAAGTCGGCGGATTCTTTACGCTCACCGACGTCTCGGCCGAAGAATTCGGCGAAGGGTCGTTCGACAAGGGCATCAAGCTCGAGATCCCGTTGAACTGGTTCCTCGGAACTCCGGATAAGCGGACGGTCGGGACTACCATCCGGCCCATCCAACGAGATGGCGGCGCACGGGTCAGTGTGCCGGGGCGCCTCTACGAACAGGTCCGGTCCGGTCACCGTCAGGCGCTGGAAGGCAACTGGTCAGGGGTTTGGGAATGATTGCGCGCAACATCGCGATTTCGCTCGCGCTGGTAGTGGCATTGTCGGCCTGCAGTTCCGGCAATGACGAAGCGCCGGGACTTCCTTCGGTAATCGCGAGCAGTATGAAATCCGCGATTGCCGCGAAACGCGCCGGCAGGGCTGACCCGGTCACGGTAACGCCGAAGATGCTGGCAGAGACCAAGGTCGCTGCTCTTCAGGTCAATCCGGAGAGAGCAGGCGGCAGCGATTTCCTTCGCCGTATCGCACAGCGGCGTGATTCGGACGGTATGGTTACCGAGGTGTGGCAGTCCTCTGACAACGCGCAAATATTTCTCAGAAATGGCGTTCTGGTTGGAACCCGCGGTGTGGGTACCGACATCATTTCTTCGGATGCGCGGGCAACGGTTCGGGCGGTCAGCACAGGTACTTCTGGTCGCGGAAATCGCCTTTACGTGCTATCAGATGGGGACGTCACATCGCAGGACGTTGCGTTTCGTTGCGTCACCGACAACCTTGGGCTTCAGGATATTGTCATTGTAAATCAAGTTTTTGAGACGATTTTGTTGCGGGAATCCTGCATCGGCGGTCCATCCGGTGACGTGACGATCCGCAATGACTTCTGGGTTCACGCTCAAAGCGGACTGGTCAAAAAATCCCGGCAGTGGGCGGGACCGGCATCAGGCTACTTTGAAATGATACTGCTGAAGGATTAGGCAAATCAGCCACAGTGGGCGGAAACCTGCGGATCTTTTCTGCGAGGGTTTAAAGGCCACGTTGTTTTTGCCTATTATTTCGATTATCACTCGTTCAAGAAACGTAATGGGCTATTTAGTCCTCCACAGGTTGTAATACAGGATAGATACTATGTTTAAGACACTCTCCGTTTCCGCACTGATCGCCACAATGGCAACAGCATCCTTTGCTGG
>JAGXFI010000171.1 GCA_024637305.1 Sulfitobacter sp. | reverse complement strand
TAGAGCCAGCTCAGCATCATCAATAATATCAAGGTCTCCGTAAACGATCACGTCGTAATCGCCGAACCGGGTGTTCCATCCGGCCGGATCGCTCATGGCGAACCCTTGCCAACGCTTGCGGTATGGCTTCGGATCAGGATGGTCATCGTATCCCTGGAATGAGATGGTTCGGACTCTTGAAAAGGAACAGCGAGGCCGGTGTCAGAGTTGACCTGTTGCAAAGCGAAGGAGACCGCCATGAGCAAGAATTCCAAGCCGGCCAAGGGCATATCCCGCGGTCTGATATACGCGATGATACCCGCTGGGTTCATTCTGCTCGTTTTGATCCTGATGGTTTCAGGATTCTGGACGCAGGAAACAACCGAAGAGCCGCCCACAATCGTGCAAGAGCCACCCGCACCGCTGGAATAACGGAAGACGGTCTTGAAAAAGTGACCACCAAACGATCTGCTGTCCCGAAACACTGTTGGGCTCCCGACAATTGTGCAGCGAAACCATGTGCGACCGGACGGGCGGGAGCGTTGGAATATTGCATCCCCTACTCCGGCATGCCGGCAACCTTCAGGCCATCGAAATAGTACCGCGTGCCAGGAGTATCGACATACCGTCCAGCCCGTCGCATGTCGGATATCGTCACATCAGGGACGAGTTCCTTCATTTTGGCCAGCGCTGTCCGAGCCTCGTCAATGCGGTCCAGCTGCGCCAAGGCGGCAGCGAGGTACCGGTAAGAACCGGAGTAGTTGGGAAAGGACAGAATGGCTTTTCCAAGCTCTTCTACCGCGTCTTCGAAACGGCCGGACATCAAGTATGCACCTCCAAATCCTGCACCGCACGCAACCATGAAAGGATGATAGCGTCCGACGGTGTAAAATCTTGAGAAGCAATCCAAAGCCGTTTGCGGATCGCCGATAAAGAGCGACATATATCCCGCCATCATCAGCGCCTCAGGATTGAAGGGCAGGTCACGAAGAAAAGAGTTCAGGTCTTTGCGGGCTTCAGCGACATCGCCGAACCGGGCATATTGGCTGAACGCTATGATGGCGCGGGAGGAAGATGATCCGCCAGTCAACTCCATTGCCTTGTCGAGCCAAATCTGCCGGACGGGCGCATATCTGTCGACGATGTCCTTGAATTGCAAAATCGACGCACTGGTCAGAAACGCCGATCCCCATTCATATGGGTAGGGCCAGTCGGGTCTGAGCCGGATCATCTCTTCTACACAGCGCAAGCCATCGCAAAAGCTCTGCCGGTCGAAGCGCGCGACCAGGACCGACTTGACCGCCCAGTCCTCGGCGGTCATCTCTGCCTCGCCCTTTGCTGCCAGTTTCGCAGAAATCCGGTCCAGCAAGGCTCCAAATACCTGACCGGTAATGGCCTCTCCGGTCTGGTCCTGCCAATCGAAAGTGTCTTCCTTGCTGCCGTCATGCTTGCCTGCCCAGATATTCTTGCCTTCGGGTGAGATAAGATCAGTCTCCAGACGCAAGCGATTGCCGCTTGCGCGAAGTTTTCCGATCAGCCTGAAGGCATCCCGGTCCGGTCTGGCTTTTATCCCGCATTCAAGCCAGTCGCTGCTTCCCAGATAGGTGGCCAGATCATGGGTCAATGCGTCGGCCAGGTCTCTTGTCTCAGAATTGTCATCAGTGACTGTAAACGTAACGATGTTGAGCATTGGAAAACCGGATCGCTTTTCCAATGCTCGCGTCTCGGCGGCACCAACAAGACCACCGCGGGTCCATACCCGGACCGGCATCGGAATATTCTTCAGCTCATGATCCCCGCCAGCATCAAAGGCCGGTCGCAAGGTGCCGTCCAATCCACCGAAAACTGTATCTGAAATAACCAGACCACCGGGAAGGCACAGTGCTTCCAGCCGGGATGCGATATTCACGGCATCTCCGAACACATCATCGTCCTGCTTCAGGACGTCACCCATGTGAATGCCTATACGCAGGTTTACATTCGCCTCCGTCACGAGTTTGTCCTGAACCCGCATTGCACAAGTCACTGCATCCGCCGCGCTCTCGAAAGTCACGATCCAACCATCGCCCATGTTTTTAACCAGCTTGCCGTGATGTCCGGCAACCAATGGGCTGAACAGCTCCACGCGCAATCGTCGCAGATTGGCCAAGGTCCGGTCGGCGTCTTCGTTCATCTGTTTTGAATAGCCGACCATGTCGGCCGCCAGAACGGCAGCAAGGTGGCGGCGCGCAGAATGCATTTGCGGCCGGAGAATATGCAGGTTCCTAGCCATGAGATTACGCTAAGTTACGGATCACAGTTCAGCAAGATTGATTTGAAGCGCACAACTCTTGGATGAAAGCGTTTTGAGCCTCGCGCATGATCACCTTGGCCCAGATGCGCGGGCATTGTTTGGCATCGACCAGAAGTCCTTGGCCGGGATGTCAGGCGGCCCCTCCGCCCGCGACAAGGTCCGGCTCGAACATGTCAGACGCGACCCCGTCAGACACGGCCTGAAAAGCTGCTTGTTCACCACGCCTCGACCGTCGAGGATGCGATCAGGGCATCCCGTGCGTGAGATGCCGCGACACCGGAGGCCGCATGATGCCCGCAAGCGAAAGACACACCAGACCTGAACGACTGACCGCCTTGCGCAACCTCGTCCTCGCGGCCCTCTGTGCCGCTGTCACCCCGGCCGCCGCGCAAGAGATGGGCAATCTCGATACGCTCCGCCAACATGCGCTCGAACTGGTGAACGCTGACCGCAGGGAGGAGGGACTGCCCGAACTCAGGCTCGACCCGATCTTGAACGAGGCCGCGCAGAGCCACGCGACCGATATGATCGCGCGGGACTATTACGCCCATGTCGCGCCCGACGGGCAGACAGCTTTCGATCGGTTTCGTGCTGCAGGCGGAAACCGTTGGGCGTTGAGCGGCGAGAATATCGCCAAATGCTCGGGGTGCACGCCCCCGCCCGATACCGAGCGCGTCGAGGCATTTCACGAGGGCTGGATGCAAAGCCCCGAGCATCGTGACAATATCCTTTCGGAAGGTTTCGACCGTCTCGGTTTCGGCATCGCGGGAGACGCGGACGAGATCTACGCTGTGCAGACATTTGCCGGACCCGGCCAGGACGACGGATCGCCCACGCTAACCGCCGAAGAAATCCGCGCGACCGCGCTTGAGGGAATGAACGCCCGTCGAGCAACTTTGGATCTTGCCCCTTTGGAAGCGAGCAGTCCGCTCGACACGCTGGCCGAACGTGTTCTCGAAGCGCGCCTGCATGACGAGGATCTTCCAGAGAATGTTTTCGGCCTCTTGCCCGACGGAGCGACCGGCTGGACCAGCATCTCGGTCCGCAGCGGAAGCCGCGGCGCATCTGGCACAATCCTGTCGAAAGAGGACATCGCTTCCTTCACTGCGGACTGGGCGTCGATAGACCCCGAAGCACCGTTCGGCGGCGCGCGGGGCGCATATCTCGGCTTCGCCGCGGCGGTACAGGACGGCGGGCGAGCAACTGCGGTCGCGGTATTCGGCGGGCGCGACTGATCCAATCTTTCGGCTGACCCGTAAACCTATCATAATTAGAAAAATTCGAGGAGATATTTATGATCACCGCAGTTGGAACTTATGTCGTATCCGCATGGAATTTCATTTTCGACCACGAGGTAAGCCCCCTCCGCAACATTCCTGATGTCGCGACCCGGCATTATGCGATGCAAGCGCTGGGTTTGATGTGGGCGGCCAGTTTTTCTATCGCCATTGGCAGCTATACTTTTTTCGCAGCCAGCTTGCTCGGACATACTGTACTGATCGCAGCTGCAGCGATAACGGTCGCGACCTTCACGGCAGCAGCCAAAAAGCCATCCTTTTTCACGCGTTCCTCGGGCGGGCACGCAGATGATTGAAATTTCCAGAACTGAGAAGGGTATCTGACACACCCTTCTCTGGGGATCATGGCGGCGTACCACAGGGCAAAGACCGTACTACAATTACCGCTTCGCCTCGGCGGGTATGTCGATGCCGCGTTCGTAAAATGTCTTCGATGCTCCGCAGTGAGATCGGGTAGCCTACGTCCTGGCACACTCAGAAGATGGGATGAGGGCCATTCCCACACGAAAAGGCCTCTCATTCGGTAAGAGTCGAATCAAAGCGGGCTGACAGCGCGGATCAGGCCTCTCCACCGGTTGGTGCAGTGCCGTCATCTGTAGACTCGTTATCGCTATCCGCCTCGTCATCCCCGGCGACATCGTCGTCATCGGATTCGGCGACTTCGGTGTCAGCGGGATCCTCGTTCGCATTGGTCACGCCGTCCGACATACCCCGGCTTCCACTGCCCCATGCATCAGAAAGGCCATTTGGGGCCTCTCCTGCCTTGCCGACACCTTTGTCGTTTCCAGGGTTACCCGTCATTGAACCAGCGTCTGCACCAGCATTGCCTTCGCCGTTGCCACCACTGTTACCGCCACCATTTCCGCCGCCGTTACCGCCGCCGTTACCGCCGCCGTTACCGCCGCCGTTGCCACCGGCAGCGGCTTGCGCCTGATCAACAGACAGGTCGAACCCGACGACCGTCAGCGGCAGTGCCAGAAACGCGGACGCTGCCAGGGTGAAAGCCAATTTCTTTAGGTTGCTCATCGCGTAATCCTCCAATGTCCGTGACAGATACAATTAACAAACTGGCCTTTTTATGGCGAAGCAGCGGGCAATCGTAATGGCGCTACTGTCCTTGGCCCGTTACGTCGAAATAATCGAACGGGTGCGCCCGGACACTCGAACGGAAGAACCTTTCGCACCGTTGAGTTGGACTTTTATGATCGAAGGAGAGCCCATGTCCTCGCCTTGCCGAATGGTGAAGCGCCCACCATGACGCCAGCCGGAGTCTCGCAGGTATCCTGCAAAGGCCGCGGCAGCAGCACCTGTCGCGGGATCTTCCAGAACGCCCCCCGAGGCGAACGCATTCCGAACCGTAAATACGGTTTCTTCTTCAACAAAAACGAGCATGATTGTCACAAGGCCATGCCTGCGCATGACGTCTCGCCCCTCGGCAAGATCGTAATGCATTGCGGCCAATCTGGTTCGCCCCTTGAGGGCAAGCACGATATGATCGGCTCCACCATGGATGCGGGCAACGGGCAGGCGACTATCCAGATCGGCTTCGTGCAGCCCGAATAGCGCCATCGCGTCCTTTTTCTCCGCGGCGCTGGCGGGTTGGCTGGCAGTTGGGGGCGATGCCAGTGTCACTTCCATTTCACCGCCCGACATTTGCGCCGAAACCGTGATATCGGCATCGTTCAAACTCAGGTTGAAACTGCCCGGCCCATCGCGCTCTGCCAATGCGGCCCCGAGTGCGATCGTGGCATGGCCACAGAAGGGAACTTCGGATTCCGGGGAGAAATAGCGCACGCGCCACGTTCTCTTTGCGCCCGCGACAGGAACCGCAAAGGCGGTTTCGGAATAGCCGACCTCGGCCGCCACCCGGCGCATGTCGGCGTCACTTTCCGCTGTGTCCAAAAGGACGACACCCGCAGGATTGCCGCCCTGCCCATCCCTACTGAAAGCTGCGATACGCTGAACATTCATCTTGTTGTCTCCATCGGACTTCTGCGCGCTCAGGATTCATCGAAACAATAATTGTGAATACTTTGCCAGACCGAGCATCGGCCCGAACCTGGCCCAACACAACCCGATCGCTTTGACGCAGATGCCGATGCCGCAATTCTGCGGCAAACCTTGGACATTCAGCGAAGACAGCGGCATCATTCCCGCGATGGAATCTGGTTCTTCGGGTTGTCGCGGTCACGCTCCGCTTGCGCGTTTTGATGATACCAAATGAATTCTCGGAACGGCTCACGCAGCAGATTGTTATGCTTTAATGATGAACATAAATCTCAGCAAGGCACCTCGATGGATCCGGCGGAACGTCGAACTGGGGACCCTCTTTCTATTCGCACTCGGTGTGGTTGGGTTCTGGGCCTTGGCCGAACTGGCAGACGAGGTGGTCGAAGGCAGCACGCGCGACCTTGATCGTGATCTTCTGCTTCTGCTCCGAACGGCGGGGGATCATGACAATCCGATCGGCCCGCCGTGGGTCGAGGAGGTTTTCCGTGACCTGACCGCCATCGGCGGTGTCGCTGTCCTGTCGCTGACAACGCTCGCGGTCGTCGGGTTTTTCCTTCTGCAAAGAAAGTTCGCCTCGACCGTTTATCTGCTGTCCTCCGTCGCGGGGGGGCTTCTTATATCGAGTGGAGCAAAAGGATATTTCGACCGGCCACGCCCCGACCTCGTGCCCTACGATGCCTTCGTGCATACGGCGAGCTTCCCTTCCGGCCATTCGATGATGGCTGCGGTCGCGTACCTCACGCTTGGTGTGCTGGTGGCTAGAACGTTGCCACAGGCTCGGCTCAAGGTCTACGTACTGACCCTCGCTGTGATCGCCACGCTTCTCGTCGGGATCAGCCGCGTGTACCTCGGCGTTCATTGGCCGACAGACGTCCTTGCCGGCTGGCTTGCGGGCGTGGTCTGGGCTTCGGTCTGCATGCTGGGCGCGCGCTATCTCGCCCGGCGGGGAGGCGTCGAGCCGGAGGCGGGCGAAACAGCATCCTGAAACAGGATGCACGCCATCAAGCCAATCGACCATCAGCTTCGCGAAGGAACCGCCGCTTCGAGCCGGACGTCTTGGAAACCTGCGATCAAGGCCTCCAGTCCCGAACGGTCCGCATACAGGCAACCCGCAGTGGACAGCGCGTCGGCTAGCGCCGCCGAAGGCGCGGAAATCGTGATCGCTCGCCACGCGGACCGCGCAGGCCACCCATCACGCGGATCGAGAATATGGCCCGCCTGCCCGCCTGCATCGAAGGTCGTACCCAATGGTGCCGAGGTTGCCAGCGACCGCGCGGCCAGCTCCACCTGCCCGCCCTCCGCCAACCGCACCGGCCAGGCACCACCTTGCGGATGATGACCCAAAGCGTGGAATTCGCCAGTGTCGATCAGTATGTCGCTCAACCCCTCGGCCGTCAGCAGCGCGGCGATGCGATCAGCGATATGGCCTTGTGCGATCCCGTTCAGCGTCAACGCCATGCCCGGCCGTAGTTTGACCACGCGCGGGTCGATCACCACCTCTTGCCATCCGACAAGCGCACGAGCGGCAGCGATCGTTTGCGTGTCCGGCATTTCGCCCCTTGCTGAGGCGTCGGCGTGGGCGGCCCAGAGCCGTTGCACCGTTGGATCGAAACGGCCGTCGCTCATCCGATGTACTGCTCCGGCCAGCGACAGACATTCCAACAATTCAAACGGTGGGTCCTGCAGCACCCTTGTCCGGTTCAGCCGCGACAAGGCGCTATCGGTACGGTAGAGGCTAAAAATATCCTCAAGCCGTGAGATCTCGGTCGCAACACGCGCACTGATCGCCGGTGCATCAGGATGCGCAAGACGCAAAGTCACGCGTGCCCCCAAAGCGACACCCTGCCAGGTGAAGATCGGTGCCGCATGGACGGGTCCGGAACAGGCAAAGGCGGCTGCGCTGATCGCGAGAAAGCGGCGGCGTGTTGTCATCGGTTCAGTCTCCGGTTTCGCGCGACAGGACGCGCAGTCGTTCCTGGAAATCCCGCTCGTCGGCAGACGTGTCTTGCGACACAGGTGCCAGAACAGCGCTGTCGGGGATCTGGCCCAGCGTCAGGATATCGCCACCGTGGCGGGCGGCGAATTCAGCAGCGCGTCCGGGGTCGGCAAAAGGGACCAGCTCTGGTGCGCCCATGCTTCCCTCCATGCCGGAGCCGACGACGTAATGCGCGGTCCCGGCGTCGATCCAGTTTGCGTTGCCCGGTGCGGCCCAGCTCGCTCCGGGCGCGCCCATGTCGTTGACCCAGACTTGAAGCACTTCGTGGCTTTGCTCGGGCATGCGCAGATAGGCCACAACATCGCGCACCTGACTGAAGAAAAGCGGCGCACCCGGCAACCCGGCCAGATGGGCCTGTGCCTTGGGTCCTTCGTGTTCGATCAGGTTCATCTGGCAGTAGTGACCGAGCGCATTGTCATCCAGCACGACGGCGCTGACATCCTGCGCGGTGTCTTCCTTGCAGCCCACCAGCGCCAGAAATGCCAGCAAGAGAACGGAACGGATCATGGCTCCACCCTCCGGAATGCGAGGCTGGCCAACGCCAGCGCCAAAAGCGGCCAGAGCACCACCGAAAGCAGCGACTGCCACACCGGAATCGCGCCTGCTGCCCCGCCGATCCCGGCCGCTGCCGCGGTCGCCTCCGCAGCCGAAAGGTTGAACAGACGGAAGGCATCCGCCGGATTGACCAGCAGCGCCACCGGAAAGATATCAGTGGTGAAACTGCCGCCATCGTCCGCCACAACCGCAGCCAGCAGGCCCAGATCGTAGAGCACCACCAGACCCAGCCACACCGCCACCGCCAGCCCCGCCGCCCCGGAGGGTCGCCGCGCCAGCGCCGACACTGCGTAGCCTATTCCAAGAAAGGTCGCGCCTAACAACGCGGAACTCCAGGTCAGGCGCCATAGGGCGGGTAGTCCCGATGCAGCATCCGGATCGGTGGCGAAGGCCATGAGCGCCGCAGCGCCATAGCCCGCGACCAGAGCCAGAATGAGCACGCCCAGATGCGCCACAAGCTTGCCGGCCAGGATCTCCCATCTGGCGGCCGGATAGGTCAGCACCAGCGGCAGCGTGCCGCGCTCGATCTCTCCGGCAATGGCATCAAACGACATCAACAGCGCCACGAGAGGCACCAGATAGACCGATAATGAAGTCAACGAGGCCACCGTTACCGACAAACGGTCGGCACCCAGCGCCCCGGTGGGTGCCGAGCCTGCGGCCGCCAGCACCAGCGAAAAGACCACCATCAGCGCCACCGCGATCGCGACCCAGCGGTTGCGGCGGCTGATGCGGAATTCGGAGGCCGCTGTGGCCAGGATGCGCGCGTTCATTGTCCGTCCCTCCGGCTATAATGGCTATAGATGTCTTCAAGGCTTGGCGGCGTCACGTCCAGATCGGCCACCTTGCCCTGCAAGGCCGCGATGCGGCTCAGCACTGCCAGCTTTTCGTCTTGGGTGCAGGTCAGATGCAGCGCCTCACCCACCCGGATCGCCCCCGGCAGGGCTGCGATGATATCGGAAACATAGCCGTTGTGGGGTGTGACATGCAGTGCAACGGGCAGCGCCGCCTCGCGGCGAAGGTCGGCCAACGCCCCTTGTGCCACCAATTTCCCGCCAGACAGGATCAACAGCCGGTCGGTGCGCGCCTCGACTTCGGTCAGCGCATGGCTCGACAGAAGGATCGCCGCACCTTCGGCGGCAAGACCGTCGAGCAGATCGTAAAAATCGCGCCGCGACACCGGATCGAGCCCGCTGGTCGGCTCGTCCAGTACAAGCAGCCGCGGATGGCCGATCAGCGCCTGGGCCAGACCAACGCGCTGGCGCATTCCCTTGGAATAGGTGCTGATGCGCCGCTGCGCTGCATCAGCCAGACCAACACGGGAAAGCAGCGGCAATGCCTCGGTGGCGGGACGGCCGCGCAGGCGCAGGTAGTACGCCAGTTGCTCTTGCCCGGTCAGCGCCGGGTGAAACGCAGCGTTTTCAGGCAGGTAGGCCACCTGCGCGCGCGCTTGCGCGCTGCCCGGTCGGCCGCCGCAGACCGTCACGGTGCCGCCGCTCGCAGGGATCAGGCCGAGAATGATCTTCATCAAAGTCGACTTGCCCGCACCATTATGCCCAAGCAGCGCCACGCGCTGACCTGCGGCCACGTCCAGCGTCACGTCCGTCAGGACCTGCACCCCGTCGTAGCTTTTAGTGAGATGAGAGATCGTCAATGTCGATGTCATCAGTCATTCTTTCATGCTTGCGCGCCAAGGCTTCCGCTTCGAGGGCCTGAATTTCAGCTGGCACTGTAATTTGGATCGGGGTCGTCAGAGGTGCACTGTCCACCACACCGCCCGGCAGGGTCGCCGGAAAGCTCGACTGGGCCCAGCGCATCAGTTGCACAGCGGGGGATCCGGTCAGCAGCGCTGCTGCGGGCTGTGTCCACAGGATATGATCCATCAGGTCGTTTGGCCGGAACGGAGTATCGGCAATGCCGTCGCCGCCCAGATCGAACGCGGGATGATCCGACCAGTAATTGCCGCGCCCCTCAAAGCTCCACTCCACGTCGCGGGTCCCGACGTATTTCACTTGTTCGCGGTTGCCGATAAAGGCGTTTCCAGTCAACACGTTGCGCTCTGATCCGGCGGTAAAGTGAATGCCGATCCCGCAACCCTCGAAACGATTGTCGTAAATGAGGTTTTTGTGCGCATTGTAGATAAAGGTACATTTCTTGGCCCCGCCCCGCACCAGATTGCCGGATATCTCGGCATTGTTGGCGTAGTTCAGCAGCAGTCCGTGATTGGCATCGCCCAAGCTCAGGTTGTCCTTGATGACCGCACGGTTCGAGAACATTATCGCATAGCCCAGCGTGTTGCCGATCGACACATTGCCCGACACTTCGGTATTTTCGGTATACATGTAGTGCACCGCAAAGCGCAGGTCCCGGAACAGGTTGTTGCGATAGATCCCGGTGCGCGAGGCGTTGGAAAAGATTCCGTCACGGCCCCAGCGGACTGAATTGCCCTCGACCACCGTTCCGGGCGAATTCCAGACATAGATGCCGTTGCCGCGGTCGTTGACGCGGTCCTGACGGGTGCCTTCGATGACGTTATCCTTGACCCGCGCATCCAGCCCGCCATGCACGTCGATGCCATGCAGGTTGCCCAGCACGCGGTTGCCTTCGACAAGGACGCGGTCGGCATTTTTCAGGATCTTGATGCCTGCGTCCGTGTCCTGGCTGTTCATGCCCGATCCGGTCACGGTCAGGCCTGCCACGATCACGTCGGGCGCGTCGATGGTCACGACGGTGCCCTGCCCCAACCCGTCGATCACCGCCGTATGCGGTCCGGTCAGGGTCAATGGGCGGTCGATTTTCACCGGGCCAGGGTAGCGGCCCGGTGAAAGCCTCAGCACGTCGCCGGGACGCGCTTTGGCGATTGCAGCCGCCAAGGTGCCCTGCCCCGGCGACACGGACCGCTCGGCCGCCCAGACGGGCAGCGCGAGGCAGGTGCAAAGCAGCAAGGACAGGGCACGCAGCATGGCTCAGCTCGCCTTCGGTTCGACAAACATGCGGCCGCGCATTTCCATGTGCAGCGCATGGCAGAACCACTGGCAGTAGTACCAGAAGACACCCGGAGTTGCCGCCACAAAGGTGACCGACGCGGTCTGCAACGGCGAGACTTCCATCGCGACGCCGTGATTGCCCATGGTGAAGCCGTGGGTCAGGTCGTCGATGTCATCAAGGTTGGTGACGTAGACCGTCACCTCGTCGCCCTGCTGCACGCTGAAGCTTTCCAGCGCGAAGTTGGGTGCCTGGCTCGACATGTAGACGCGCACTTTGTTGCCGTCGCGGATGACCGTGTCCTGCCAGTCGTCCAGATCGACACCATCCGCCTCGGCCTGCTTGCGGGCGTCTTCCCACATCGGATCGTTGCGGTCCCAGACCGATTTCGGGTTCACCTTGGACGGGTCCACGATGATTGAATCGTGTGGC
>JAGXFI010000027.1 GCA_024637305.1 Sulfitobacter sp. | reverse complement strand
GGTCCTGCGCTACCTGCCCACTCAGTTGACCTTCGCGGTCATCGCCGAGAAACTCGGCATCTCACGGGCAGCCGCGAAGCAACGAGCAGAGCGCGCCTACAAGAAGCTCGGGGTCCACAGCCGCGCCGAGGCAGTCACCCGGGCCCGCGCACTAGGCCTCATCGACTGACCGACAAGCCCCTTCGCCGGCGCGACTTCCCTTTCGCGGCGTTGTCGCAGAACTTTGGTTGCGAAGGATTCATATCACGAATCCATGCGGTTAGACGGGGTGCATGATCGTGCGCGCACGCGCCCGCCACCGCACCACGAACTGGTCCAGCTATCCAAAGTTGCCGTTTCTCCGCCGGCACGCTCGGCCTGCTGGGCAGCACCCTTAGCGCAGCCTCTGCTCATGCCGCGGAATTCTGTGTCGAGCATAAGTAAGCCATAAGCGGGCGACGAAACCGAGCGTGTCGGAAGATATCGGAATTACGCTGACCGAAAAATGCCTTCACATCATTAACCTGCATCAGCGCGACCTTCCACTCGCTGAGATCACTCGAATGGACGTGAGGTTCAACCGGCTCACAATCCGGAAAAATCCAGCGCGGTCGTCGATGGTCGGCCCATTGCCCAAATGCGCGCATCGCGAAGTGCTATGAGGAGGACATGCACCGTCTCCGCCGGGATTCAGGCGGCGGGCCTTGTGATGGTGATCTGGGTCACATCGCAGTGACCGCCCTGGAACGAGCCGGCGGAAGAGGTGAGGTACAGATTCCACATCCGCCGGAATCGGTCGTCGAAGCCCAGCCGGGAAATTTCGTCCCAGCGCTCGTTGAAGCTGTCATGCCAGCGCCGCAGTGTCTGGCTGTAGCTGTCGCCGAACTCGATCGAGTGCTGGACCTGCAACCCGGCGCGTTGCACCGCGTCGCGCAGCGCGCTGGGCGACGGAAGCATGCCACCGGGAAAGATGTGTTTCTGGATGAAATCCACGCCTTTGCGGTAGGTCTCAAAGCGTGCGTCCTGTATCGTGATAATCTGCAAGGTGGCGTTGCGGCCCGGTTTCAGGCGGTCGCGAACGACCTGAAAGTAGATCGGCCAATATTTCTCCCCCACTGCCTCAAACATCTCGATGCTGGCGATGCCGTCGTAAAGCCCACGTTCGTCGCGGTAATCCCGCATTCTGATCTCGACGCGATCCTGCAACCCCTTGGCGCGAACCCGTTCGACCGCATAGTCATGCTGCTCTTGCGAGATTGTCAGCCCGGTCACGCGCAACCCACGCTCCGCCGCCGCATATTCCGCGAAGCCACCCCAGCCGCAGCCGATTTCGAGCACATGATCGCCAGGCTGCACGCCCATCTGGTCCACAATACTTTCATATTTCTGGTACTGTGCCTTTTCCAAATGCTCCTGCCCGCTATGAAATAGGGCCGAGGAATAGGTCATCGTCTCATCCAGCCACAGCCGGTAGAATTCGTTGCCAAGGTCGTAATGCGCGGAGATATTCTTGCGCGCCTGCCGCCTCGAATTCCCGCGCAGCCTGTGCCGCAGCTTCTCTAAGGTGCGCACCAGTCCCATGCCGGGAAAGCCATCGTAGAGCGCGTCATTGCGGACACGCACAAGGTCCATGAAGGCTTGCAGGTCCGGCGTGGTCCACCAGCCATCCAAGTAGGACTCCATAAGGCCCATATCGCCCTCGCGGATCAGACGTGCGAAAATGTCGGGGTTGTGAACCTCGATCGCCGCCACCGGACCAGGGTGGCGGCCTTCGGCGCGAAAGATGCGGCCATCGTCCAGCACCAGATCGAGCCGCCCGTTTTCCAGTGACTGCGCCACGTCGAACACCCGCGCAAAGTAGCGCGGCAAGCCGGTCTGGCCCTTTACAGAAGTCAGCATCATGATCCCAACTCACAGTCCTCTTAAACTGCGGCTTCATGCGTGGCGTCAGGGATGTAGTGACGCGCCATCCGCGCCTCGAACGCCGAGTCCACCGGAACGGAAGGGTCATAGGTTGGGCTGTCCATGACAGTTTTCCGATCAACATCCAGATTGACTAAATTCTCTGCCCACGACACGTCCTTGGCTGAGCGTGGCGAAATCAGGACATGTTTGCCCGGCCACCAGTTCTTTGTATCCACGGTCAGGAAATGGATCGTCCAGTCGGCGTCATCGATCAGAAAACCCTCGACATGACCAATGGAGCCATCGGTGGCCAGCAGATCATATCCGGTCACGGCATCGATGCTGCGCAGATGGAGATCGTCGTCCTGATGCCGCTGCCGATTCCGCTTGGCGTCAAGCGTGCCCTGACGCAGCCGTGAATCAGCGTAATGCGCCTCTGACATGCCCCCGGTCCAGCCGCCATAGCCACCCATGTAGAAGCCGTTCCCCCAATAGGGACTCATGTTGTAATGGCTATACATCCGTTCTTCGTGCTGCCGCGACACGGGTTTATGCGTGTCGATAACCGGGCTTTCCTTGACCGATGCCATCGTCAGGCGGACTGGAAAACTGCGGGCAGACGTATCCGGGTGACCCAGAACCGAAACCGGCAACAGCACCTTGCGCCCGGACAGCCAAGTGCCGGTTTCGACGACGACCCAGCGGAGTGTCCAGCTTGCGTCATCGAACAGGAAATCGGTCACGGAGCCGACGCTGCCGTCGGTTGCGGCGATCTTAAAGCCCGTGAGAGTTGAAGCCTCTATTAACATTGGATGTTTTCCTTTTATCTGATCAAGTTTGGCGCCTGCGGGCGCCGCCCGTTTCATGTCGCAGTGTTCGTCGCGCAAGGCGGGTTCGAAACTTGCACACAGCAAGCGCTTCTTCGCGAGCCGAATGTCGTCGCCCTGCGATCAAAACGGATGTCTCAGGCACATAATCGCGTGCTGCGGTGCGACGCGCACTGATCCACGTTGGTTCGCGCGGAATTGCGATCACTTATGCTTGGTGGTGTCTGTGGCTGTGGGCCACTCCCCAAACAGATAGGAATGAAATGAACCGGATCGTTTATATCATCGGCCTCGTGGTCATCGTCGTGTTCATCCTGGGCTTTTTGGGCCTGCGTTGAGCGCAGAGCCGCAGCGAAGCGGCCCCATTATTTGACTTTGGCATGACTCCATGAGTCCAAATTCCATTGACGTTACAGGTGCTTCATCCTTCATCTATCGGCCAAACAGAGAGATATCTCCCATGAGTACAATTCTGATTATCATTGTCCTGCTCCTGCTGTTCGGCGGCGGTTACTACGGTTACAACCGCTATGGCGCCCGTGGTCTTGGTGGCGTCCTCGGCTCAGTGATCGTCATCCTGATCGTTCTCTGGTTTCTGGGTCTGCTTGCTTAATCTGCATACAGCTGGATGTAGGGTTGATTAGGACATGTCACTTGTGAGTGCTGGTCCGTCGAAAACTATGCGACGACCCCTTTGAACGTTTCACGCGCATAACGCCGGTCCGTCTTGCGAAAGGCGAATGTGGGTTCGTAGATGTCGCGCCCGCGAGGCGGGCCATTGCTGCGACGAAACCAAGGAGATGCCGAACCCAAGGCATCACAATTAGGATAGAGATTTTATGTGTTGGAGCGGTGAAGCCTCGGCAGTTCTGGCAGTTGTGGGTATATCAACTACCGCATATGCAGCTTACAAAAAAGAACCGGCACCGTTGTGGATGGCCTTGGGCTATTTCTCGTCAATGGAGCTTTTGCAGGCCTTCACATACTCGGTCATTGATCAATGCGCCCTGCCCTCCAATCAGATCGCCACTCTGCTGGGCTACTTGCACATTACGTTCCAGCCCTTCTTCATCAACATGATTTCCATGTATTTCATACCGAATTCCGTGCGCGCGAAAATTCAATGGCCAGTTTATACTGTGTGTTTTATTTCGGCAGTCATCATGCTTCTGCAGCTTTACCCGTTTGAATGGGCAGGGTCATGTCCGCTTGGACAGGTACTGTGCGCTGAGCGCCTTTGTTCAGTGTCTGGAGAATGGCATATCGCCTGGGAAGTGCCGTCAAACGGTATGCTGAACTTCATAACAGTCGATTCGTGGGCATCCTTCCTGACCGCGTATCCCAGTTATTTCGTCGCAGCATTTTTGATGCCCCTTCTCTATGGGTCTTGGCGGCTTACGGTGTATCACTTCCTGGTCGGCCCACAATTGGCCATGCTCCTGACCAGCAACCCAAATGAAGTGGCCGCAATCTGGTGCCTGCTATCGATAGGCATCCTGCTGCTTGTCGTCAAAACACCGATAAGACAGTTCATGTTCGTGAAATCCTGGTGGTTGTGGCCGAAACAATTCCTCTGAAAGCGAACCGACGCATGATCAGGTCTGCTTTGAACGGAATCTGGCCATAGCGATCACGAAGTTCATTGCGGCCGGGATCACCGGCGGCTCGGCGATGCTGAGCGAAGGCGTTCACAGTCTGGTCGATAGCGGCAACGAGGTTCTGCTGCTCTACGGGCAAAAGCGGGCGGCGAAACCTCCCGACGCTGCCCACCCGGTGGGGTATGGGCGCGAACTCTATTTCTGGTGCTTCGTTGTCGCCATGATGATCTTCGCGCTGGGTGCGGGAATTTCGATCTATGAAGGTGTCATCCACATCCTCGATCCCGCGCCGATCACCAGGCCCGGGATCACCTTCATCGTGTTCGGGCTGGCCTTTGTGTTCGAGTCGATCTCGCTTTGGTTCGCTTGGCGGCCCTTTCGCAAAACCAAGGGACGTCATGGCATCTGGGAAGCGGTTCGGCGCAGCAAGGATCCAACGTCTTTCACAGTTTTCCTTGAGGGCTCTGCAGCCTAGATCGGGATCGTGATCGTCATGGCGGGGGCGGCGGTTTCGGTTGTGACGGAGAACCCGGTCTGGGATGGGGCAGCGTCGGTCGCGATCGGCGTTCTGCTCGCTGGTGTTGCGGTCGTGCTTGCGCGCGAAAGCAAGGAGTTGCTGGTGGGAGATACCGCCGACGCGGAGGTTGTTGCAGCACTTCAGGCGACCGTTGGCGCGCATCCCCGAGTCCGGCGTATCGTTGATCTGATCACGGTCCAGCTGGGGGCCGAGCAGGTGTTCGCGGCATTCACCCTGGAATTTCGCGACGAGATGACCGTACCTGATCTGGAGCATCTGATCGCCGCGATCGGCGCCACCGTCCGCAAGACGCATCCCGAGGTGACGCGTATCTTCGTGCGCCCGGAACCGAGATCGAAGGATGCCACAGCCCTGTAAGTTTTGATCGGCTGCATCTTCGTGTGCAAAAGTCGAAACGATACGCTCCGATTCAGCGCTTCTTCCCGCTGCTCTCCTGTAAATCCAAAAGAGTTTTGCGGTCAAAGGCATGAACTGTCGGCCCCCCGCTTTCGCGCAACACCTGTTCACGCAACTCGGCAACGGCGACACTCGCGCCCAGCGGAAAGGACTTTTCCAACTTTGCGAGGGTTTCAGCAAGCCGGGTGACGACATCCGCATCGGTCATCCCGTAGCGTGCAATCGCCGCGAAGGCCCGGCAGGTTATATCCCCCAAGTCAAAGACTTCGGTCAAGACACGCAACTGGCCGCTCTGATCAAGCCGCATTGGTGAGGGAATGTCCCGGTCGGCCAATCGGCCAAGAACCTGTCCCAGCCGGTCGATGCAGTAGATCGCAGTCGTGGGGTCGTTGATGCCGGGCGACAGGGAGCGTTGCGCCAGTTCCACGATGCGGCGGATCGCGAACTCCAGATCCTGATAGGGGGTCCGATCCCGTCCGATGACGACCGCACCGCGCAGTTCCTCGT
>JAGXFI010000170.1 GCA_024637305.1 Sulfitobacter sp. | reverse complement strand
TGTCGGTGATGACAAGGATCGACGGCTCTGCCTGCAATGGTCAGAGAGCGGCGGTCCGCCGGTCACCGCCCCGAAGCGCACGGGTTTCGGCTCGGTACTGGTGCAACGGTTGCTGGCGGCGGAACTTGGCGGCGAGGTGTGCGTTACCTTTGAGACATCCGGTGTCGTTTGCACGATTGATGCGCCACTTCCCGACAATCAGATAAAGGAAAATGCGGTTTGACCGAAGTGACAGCGAAACGTGTTCTGATTGTCGAGGATGAAGTTCTGCTTGCCATGCATCTGGAGGATCTGTTGAACGACCTGGGGCATGAAGTCGTCGGTCAGGCCATGCGGATCGACGAAGCGATGGAAATTGCCCGCGACATCATCATAGATTTCGCAGTCCTCGATATCAACGTCGCCGGAAAGAAATCCTTTCCCGTTGCGGACATTCTTCACCAGCGCAGCATTCCGTTTGCCTTTGCCACTGGATACGGCACCGAAGGTCTGATGGACGGCTACCGTGATTTTCCGGTCTTGGAAAAGCCATATGGGCAAGAGGATCTGCGAAGAACCATCGCGCTGGTTCTTCAGCAATAACGCCGATCAGGGTCGCTATGAGCTCAGCGAGAGCTGGCGAGACGTTTCCGGCGTGATCCAGTCCTGTTCCACGAGGTCGCGAAGTTTGTAGGCCCGGTCCAGCGCCTGCTTGCTGGCCGCGTGCCAATCGTTCGACTCGTCGGGGTCGTTATCCCTGACCTGCTCGGCCATCTGGAGACAGAATTCGGCCCGCTCGTTGAGAAAGCGCACCGACGCGCGCATGACTTTTTCCATTTCCTCGAATTGCGCCGTGGCCAGAATCTCTGCCGTATAGCTGTGACCGATGTGGCATCCGAATTTGACGATTGACCCGACTTCGAACTTTTTCAGCGCACCACCACAATCGGGACAGGTCACGGTCAGCGGCCGTTCGAAGGCATGGTTTTCGGGAGTTTCAGGCTTTTGCTCGTCCGGTTGAATAGACATTTTTGACATGACAACTTCCTTTCGATCGACCAGTTCACAGAGCAGTTCAGGCATTTCCGCAAGTGGCAGGCTGTAATCCAGCGCGACATGCCGGGCAGCGCTTCGTGGCATTTCGGGGTAGGCAGCATCGTCCGGATCCTGAACGATCGCCACGCCGCCGCATTGCTTGATTTCGAGAAGACCCAGAGCGCCGTCGTTCAGGTTACCTGTCAGGATCACGCCGATGGCGTCCGCACCATAGTTTTCGGCCGCGCTGCGGAACAACGGGTCGATGGCCGGCCGCGCGCAGTTTTCCTTGGGGCCACGTAAAAGCCGGATCTTTCCGTCGGCAATGATCATGTGGCGGTCCGGTGGTGCCACATAGATGTGACCGGGGCGGATCGGTTCGTAATCCTCGGCATGTTTCGCAGGGATCGGGCCTGCCGCATTGAGAAGCGCGGGCAACTCGCTTTGATAGGCACCGATATGCAGCACAATGAGCACTGGGGCCGAAAGCGTATCCGGCAGGGCGGCAACCAAGGTGCGCAACGCAGTCACTCCCCCTGCCGAAGCGCCGATGACGATGATTGAGGAGCGATCCATATTGACCTTCAGGTTACAGGTTTGATTTCGGGGAATCTAAAGCTAACGCGACAGATCGAAAATTGTTCACGGATTGAAACGATAAAACTGTTTCGCATTCTTCACAAACACGATTCAAAATTGTCGCATCAGCGTTACAAGCGACCCGTATCGACCCCCGTAGCAGAGGGGGACTCAATGCTGGAACTGAAGTCACTGACCAAACGATTTGGCGACAAGATAGCTGTCGATGCCGCGACCTTTGTCGTGGACAGGCCCATGATGATCGGGATCATCGGGCGCTCCGGTGCCGGGAAATCGACGCTTTTGCGGATGCTGAACCGGCTGAGTGATGCCAGCGACGGCCATATCTTCTTTGACGACACCGAAATCACCGGGCTGAGGGGTGCCGCGCGGCGCGAATGGCAATCCCGCTGTGCGATGATCTTCCAGCAGTTCAATCTGGTGCCGCGCATGGACGTGGTATCGAACGTCCTGCACGGCACATTGAACCGTCGGTCGACCTTTGCGACGATGTTCAACCTCTATCCGCAGGACGACATTCACAAGGCCATCG
This sequence comes from Sulfitobacter sp., assembly GCA_024637305.1. Classification (GTDB taxonomy): domain Bacteria; phylum Pseudomonadota; class Alphaproteobacteria; order Rhodobacterales; family Rhodobacteraceae; genus Sulfitobacter. The sequence continues at coordinate 15,644 of JAGXFI010000170.1, read as the reverse complement.
AAATCCTGGACCGCCTTGGCATCGCCGAACAGGCCCCCAAGCGCGCCGAAGCCCTGTCGGGTGGCCAGCAGCAGCGCGTCGCCATCGCGCGCGCCCTGATGCAGGACCCGAAAATCATTCTGGCGGATGAACCGATTGCCAGCCTTGACCCGATGAACGCCCAAATCGTCATGGACGCGCTGCGCCGCATCCACGAAGAGGACGGGCGCATGGTCATCGCCAACCTGCACACGCTGGACACCGCACGCCGCTATTGCGACCGGGTGATCGGCATGCGCGACGGGCGCATCGTGTTCGACGGACGCCCCGATCAACTGACCACCGGCGTTGCCCGCGACATCTACGGCGCGGGGGCGGATTTTTCCGAAGACGCCACATCCACCGCCATCGAAACGCTGGACAGACAGCAGCAAGAAACGGCCAAGGCCAAAGCTCTTGTCTGAGCCAGTTAACGTCCCGCTGCGGCGGGTCGTTCACGTTCATCATACCCAATGGAGACCAAGATGAAAAAGACCATCGCACTTGCGCTTGCGACCACCCTGCTGAGCACAGCAGCTTTCGCACAGGACGCCATCACGGAATTCCGCATCGGAATCCTTGGCGGCGAAAACGCCCAGGACCGGATGACGTCAAACGAATGCTACCGCGCCAAGGCCGAGGAACTGCTGGGCGTGCCGGTCAAGCTGTTCACACCTGCCGATTATGACGGTGTGATTCAGGGCCTGCTGGGCGGCTCCATCGACATGGCATGGCTTGGCGCTTCGGCCTATGCCAAGGCTTATCTGACCGACCCCGATGCGGTCGAGCCGATCATGGTCAAGACCAATGTGGACAAGTCGTTCGGCTACCATTCCATCGGTTTTGCCCGCAAGGACAGCGGCATCACCTCGTTGGAAGACATGCAGGGCAAGGTCTTTGCCTTCGGCGATCCAAACTCCACCTCGGGCTTCCTGATCCCCGCCATCGAAATTCCGCAGGAAACCGGCGCAACAATGGCATCCGGCGATTATTTTGGCGAAGTCAAGTTTGTGGGCGGCCATGAGCAGACCATCGTCGCCGTGGCCAATGGCGACGTCGATGCCGGGGTCACCTGGGCCGACGGCATGGGCGAATGGGAAGATGGCTACAATTCCGGCGCGCTGCGCAAGGCCTCCGATGCCGGTCTTGTGGACATGAACGAACTGGTCGAGATCTGGAAGTCCAAGCCGATTCCCGAAGGCCCGATCGTTCTGCGCAAAGACCTGCCTGAACGCGTCAAGGTCGACATTGCCACGATGACCGCGTCGCTGCCCTATATGGACGCGGATTGCGCCTACAACTTCATGGCCGGTGAAGCGCTGGGCTTCCAGCCAATCGACCACGAAGCCTACATTTCGATCATCGAGGCCCGCAAGTCCCAGATGTAAGCCTCTGGCTACATCGCTGAACCGGTCCCTTTCGCGGGGCCGGTTCTTCTATTCCTCGAAATCAATATCCGGGAACGTCTTTATGACCGGCACCACGCTAGGCCAATCGTTCGGGGTGCAGCGCACCGCTGATATCCAGAATGCCTATATGGCAATGGCGCGGACCAAGCGGATGTATGGCGGCATCATGCTGGTGATTTTCATCGCGCTGATGGCGTCTGGCTTCATGCTGGCCGACAGCCGCAACGCCGGCGGGTTCTGGGACGGCATCCTGAATGTCTTCGACTTCCCCGGCGAGGTCCTTGCAGAAGCCAGCGAAAAGGCGGCCCTGATCCCCGCGCTGATGGTGAAATTCTTTCCCTCGCTGCTGGAGACGATCAACATCGCCGCCGCCGCCACGTTGGTAGGCGGGTTGCTTGCGGTAATCCTGTCGCTGCTCTCGACCCGTGGGCTGGCGCGATTTCCGCGACTGATTGGCGTATTCCGGCGGCTGATGGACATCCTGCGCGCGATCCCCGAGATCGTGATCGCCCTCGTTTTGATCTTCGTGCTGGGCGGCGGGCCGGTGCCCGCGATGATCGCCATCGCCCTGCATACGGCTGGCGCGCTTGGAAAGCTGTTTTCCGAAGTCAATGAGAACGCCAGTGTTCAGCCGCTGGAAGGACTGGAATCGACCGGCGCGAACTGGACCCAGCGCATGATGCTGGGCGTGGTGCCGCAAGTGGCCCCAAACTGGCTCAGCTATGCCCTTCTGCGGTTCGAGATCAATATCCGCGCCTCGGCCATCCTTGGCTTCGTCGGGTCCGGCGGCATTGGATACGATCTGAAAAACGCCTTCAGCTGGGGACAGGGCCGATACGACGAAGTGGCGGCAATCTTCATACTGCTGTTTCTGGCCATCGTGTTCTTCGATCAACTGTCCAGCCACTATCGCAACAAACTCGTTGGAAAGGCCTGAGCCATGACCGCCACCGCAGAATTCGCCCCCGGTCCCGACCTGAAACAGACCGCAACGGCCCTGATCGCACGCAAGCGGCTGATCGCTTTTGTGACGCCCGCAGTGATCCTTGGCTATTTCATCTACCTGTTCTTTGCGTTCGACATTCGGGGTCTGATGGACCGCGCCCGCATGGACAACGCCGCCATTCTTGTCGCCGACAGTTACAGCTACAAAACCCACATCACGCATGACAACCGCATCGGGGGTCTGACCTACGCCATCGAGGGCGAGAACAAGGGCACCTATCCCGAAGGCATGGTTCCCGACTTCGTCACCCCGCTTGGCGAGGATGCAGCCCGCGTCACGCTGCATGCAGGCGAGGTGGCGGAGATCGAGGGATCGACCTTGCGATATATGGTCCCGGAGTACGGCACGGTCACAGTAACCGTCGAGGGGCGTGATATCGTGCTCGATACGCCCGACGGACAAATCCCCGACTGGATCAGCGCCAGCAGCGCGCGGGTCAATATCACCGGCGAGGGCGGCCGGGCGGTCGTGACGCGCGCGCGAACCGAAGTGTTCAACTATTCCTTCGGATGGGAATTGTTCTGGTTTACCTTGGACAGCCCGTTCTACGGAAAATCGCTGGGGGAACTGGCAAGGCTTGTCGTGTCTGGCGACCGCGTCGTGGCAGAGAAAAGCAACCTCGCCGCGATGGTGCATGACTTCTGGAACAACCCGATGTGGCGGCACAAGGACGTGATCTGGGCCATCTTCGAGACCATCCTGATGGCGTTTCTGGGAACCATGGGGGCCGCACTTGTCGCCCTGCCGATGGCATTCATGGCGGCCAGAAACTTCAACAGGTTGAAAAGCGTCCGTTTCGCGGTGCGTCGCTTTTTCGACTTTGTCCGCGGGGTGGACGGGCTGATCTGGACAATCATCCTGTCCCGCGCCTTTGGTCCCGGCCCGCTGACCGGGGCGCTGGCGATCCTCATCACGGACACCGGCAGCTTTGGCAAGATGTTCTCGGAGGCGCTCGAAAACGTCGATGACAAGCAGGTCGAAGGCGTGTCCTCCACCGGGGCCAAGCCTATGCAACGCTACCGCTTTGGCGTGATCCCGCAGGTCACCCCGGTGTTTCTCAGCCAGATCCTGTATTATCTCGAATCCAATACGCGCAGTGCCACGGTGATCGGTGCGATCACCGGCGGCGGTATCGGCCTGTTGCTGACCCAGGCGATCATCACCCAGAAAGACTGGGAAGAGGTAAGCTATTACATCGTGCTGGTAATCCTGATGGTCATCGCGATGGACACGTTCTCGGGCTGGCTGCGTGGCAAGCTTATCGGTCGCAAGGATTGAGATGCCACGGCTTCGCCCCGACGCGCCGTTTGTGCATGACGGTTGCACGATCACCGATAGCACATTCGGAACCTATACCGAAATCGGCGCAGGCAGCAGGATCGCCTATAGTGAGATCGGCGACTACAGCTATTGCGACCGTTTTACCGATATCGCCAATGCAAGCGTTGGAAGATTCGCCAATATCGCAAGCTTTGTGCGGATCGGGGCCACGGATCATCCTCTGGACACGGCGGCCTGCCACCATTTCCTGTACCGCTCGCGCGATTACTGGGATGACGCACAGCACGACGAGGATTTTCTCAACCACCGCAAGACGCGCCGCGCGGTCATTGGCCACGACACATGGATCGGACATGGCGCGATGATCAAACCGGAGGTGACCTTGGGCCACGGAGCCGTCGTCGCCAGCGGGTCCGTCGTCACGCGCAATGTCGCCGCCTATACGATTGTGGCAGGCACCCCTGCCCGGCACTTGCGCGACCGCCAACCACCCGAGATCGCGGAACGCCTGATCGCATTGGCCTGGTGGGACTGGTCGCACGATGTCCTGCGCATGGCGCTCGAGGATTTCCGCAGTTTGCCAGCCGAGGCGTTTCTTGAACGGTATGGCGGTTAGCCCCGCCAAGGCTACGTTTCCAGCGTAAGGGTAACCCTGTCGCCGGCAAACCATGTGCGGCCATATTCGACGGGCTGGCCCGCCACATCGACATTCACACCCGTGGAACGCAAGAGCGGATCACCTTCGCGCAGATGCAGGTGAAGCGCTTGAGTGGCATCGGCCAGGACCGCCGTCAGGCGGGTCGTGGCGCGGGTGTAATCGGCCACGCCTACTTGCGCCAAGGCATCGGTCACGCCGCTGGTCTCGGTCAGGGCGGCGGCTATTCCCGCCAGTCGATCCAGCGGAAAGACGCTTTCGAACAGCGCGATTGGCGCGCCATCAGCCAGCGACAATCCGTGATAGGCGCAGACCGCTCCCCCTTCGGGGAGGCATAATGCGCGTGCCTCGCCCGTGGTGGCGGCACGGTTGTCGATATCCAGCACCCGCTTTTCCGGCCTGCGCCCCGCAGCCAGCAGGTTTTCATGAAACCGGACCCGCGTGCCGATGGGATAATCGGTCGGTGTTGCGGCGACGAAAACGCCCGCCCCGCGACGTGTGCGCAGCAAACCTTCGCTGACCAGCTGGGACAGCCCGTGCCGGACCGTGTGCCGGTTGACGCCAAATCGCGCCGAAAGCTGCGCTTCGGTAGGAAGCTTGTCGCCAGGCGCATATCTCGCTTCGGAAATATCGGCCCGCAACGCAGCTGCAATGGCCTGCCAAACCGGCGTGCGCGACCGTCCCTGTTGCCTCGTGTTACCCAAAATTCACAAAACTCCGCTGTCCCAAGCCGATGAATCTGCTATGATATGTCTAGTTGTATAGTAAACTGCAAAGTTGTCGAGATGAAAGACATGGCCGACCCGAACCAAGACCGCAAAGCCTGGATGGGCCTGATGGCAAAAGCGCAGGAGGGACATGTTGCTGCCCTGCTGGATACCGCAATGGACCGCCCGGATTTCACTTGGCTGCGCCCGCCCGAGATCGGCAGCGTGATGGTGCGTGGGCGCGCAGGTGGAACCGGTGCACCGTTCAATCTGGGCGAGGTGACCGTGACCCGCTGCGCGCTGACGCTTAGCGGCGGAGAGGTGGGGCATGCCTATATCCAGGGGCGTCGAAAAGCGGATGCCGAAGCGGCAGCGCTTGTCGATGCGCTGATGCAGACTGACGCAGCGGACTGCTTGCGCGCCAAGGTGCTGGAGCACCTGTCCGATGCGCAGACCGCCCGCCGCCAGACACGCGCCGCCAAGGCCGCCGCAACCAAAGTCGATTTCTTTACCATGGTCAGGGGGGAAGACTGATGCAGGCCCAGACACTGACAGGCGGTTTCGCCCATCCGTCCACCGATGCCGCAGATGCCTTTCGCGGCGTGATGGAGGCGTTGGCCCGCCCCGGCAGCATTCACACCCTTACAGGCGCGTTGCCGCCTGCCCCGCTTTCTTCCGCTGCCGGTGCTGCACTTCTCACGCTTTGCGACACGGAAACGCCGATCTATCTGGCGGGTGCCACTGATTGTGCAAAAGTGCGTGCCTGGATCGCCTTTCACACTGGTGCGCCTTTGACGGGGCCAGCGCATTGCATGTTTGCCCTGGGCACATGGGACGCGCTGCCCCCCTTGTCCGCATATCCCGTCGGCACGGCAGAATATCCCGACCGCTCAGCCACATTGATTGTCGAATGCGATGTTCTGCTGAATGCCGGCGCAACCCTCACCGGTCCCGGCATCCGCGAGACAGCCGCGCTGTCCTTGCCTGAGACACAGGCATTTCAGACGAACGCCGCGCTTTTTCCGCTGGGGCTGGATTTTCTCTTTACCTGCAGGGACCGCATCGCTGCCCTCCCCCGTTCGACAAAGGTGCTCTGACATGTACGTAGCGGTAAAAGGCGGGGAACGCGCCATTCAGAACGCCCATGCGTGGTTGGCCGAAGAACGGCGCGGCGACACGTCCGTGGCCGGACTGTCGGTGGCGCAGATCCGCGAGCAACTGAGCCTTGCGGTCAATCGTGTGATGGCCGAAGGCTCGCTTTATGATCTCGACCTTGCGGCACTGGCGATCAAGCAGGCGCGCGGCGACCTGATCGAGGCGATCTTCCTCATTCGCGCCTACCGCACCACGCTGCCCCGGTTTGGCGCGTCTGCGCCGGTGGAGACGGCAAAGATGGCCTGTGACCGGCGCATCTCGGCCACGTTCAAGGATCTGCCGGGGGGGCAGGTTCTGGGGCCAACATTCGACTACACGCACCGTCTTCTGGACTTCAAACTGGCCGCCGACGGCGAAACGCCTGCCGCAGCGCAACGCGAGGCAGATCCGGCCCCCGTGCCGCATGTCACCGCATTCCTGAACCGCGAAGGCCTGATCGAAGACGCGCCCCATGACGACACGCCACCCCCCGACCTGACGCGAGAGCCGCTTGAGATGCCTGCCGACCGTGCGCTGCGCCTGCAGGCGCTGGCTCGCGCAGATGAAGGCTTTACCCTGTCCATGGCCTATTCAACCCAGCGCGGCTACGCACGCAACCACGCGTTTGTCGGTGAGCTGCGCATCGGCACCGTCGCGGTCGAAATGGACATCCCCGAGCTGGGCTTTACCGTCGAGATCGGTGAAATCACCCTGACCGAATGCGAGACCGTCAACCAGTTCAAGGGCTCCAAAACCGAACCGCCGCAATTCACCCGTGGCTACGGGTTGGTCTTTGGTCAGACGGAACGCAAGGCGATTTCGATGGCGCTGGTAGACCGTGCCTTGCGGTGGGAGGAACTGGGCGAGGACAATGTCGGCGCGCCCGCGCAAGACGCGGAATTTGTCCTCTATCACGCCGACAACATTCAGGCGACCGGCTTTCTCGAACATATCAAGCTGCCGCATTACGTCGACTTTCAGTCCGAACTGGAACTGGTCCGAAAACTGCGCCGCGAGGTCGAAACAAGCCAGCATCAGGAGGCGGCGGAATGACCCGAAAACACGTCGTCTTCGACATCGGTGGTGTATTGGTCGACTGGCAGCCACATCTTGCCTGGCAAGACCAGATGGGCTCGCCCGAGGCCGCGCATGGCTTTATCGACCGTATCGGTTTTAAGTCGTTGAACGCCCGCGCGGATGCGGGAGAACGCTTTGCCGATCTGGCGCAAGAAATCGACGACCCGAAGGATCGGGCGCATTTCGGTGAGTATGTCGCGCTCTACACCCGCACGGTTGTGGACGCGATCCCCGGAACCTGGGCAATCCTTGACCGACTTAAAGAACAGGACACACGAGTTCATGCGATCACCAACTGGTCCGCCGAAACCTGGCCGGAGGGGCTGAAGGCCCATCCCAGGTTAAGCGAGGTGTTTGAAACGTTGGTCGTGTCGGGGCGCGAAGGCGTGATCAAACCCGACCCGCGCATCTTTCACCTGCTTTGCGACCGTGCGGGCATTGCGCCCGGTGACTGCGTCTTCATCGACGACGGGCCACATAATGTGAATGGTGCGCGGGCTGTCGGCATGGACGGCATTCACTTCACCTCGCCTCAGGCGCTCAGGTCGGACCTGACGCAAAGAGGCTTGTTGTGATGTCCGTTCCCGTCTCAGTCGCCAATGATGGCGGTCCCTATGACCGCGCCAGCAGCGCCTCCCCGAGTGTCATCCTGCAAAGGTCTCCTGACAATGTCTGACTACAACTTCGCATATCTCGACGAGCAGACCAAGCGGATGATCCGCCGCGCGATCCTCAAGGGTCTGGCGATCCCCGGATATCAGGTGCCCTTCGCCAGCCGGGAAATGCCGATGCCCTACGGTTGGGGCACCGGGGGCGTACAGGTCTCCGCCGCCGTGCTGACGCCCGATGACCGGTTCAAGGTGATCGACCAGGGTGCTGACGATACCACCAATGCCGTGTCCATCCGCAGCTTTTTTGAACGCACTGCCGGGGTCGCCACCACCACGGCGACCACGGAGGCCACGGTCATCCAGACCCGCCACCGCATCCCCGAAGTGCCGCTGGCCGAAGGGCAGATCCTTGTCTACCAGGTGCCGATCCCGGAACCGCTACGCTTTCTGGAGCCACGCGAAAGCGAAACCCGCAAGATGCACAGCCTTGAGGAATACGGGCTGATGCATGTGAAGCTCTACGAAGACATTTCGCGCCACGGCCATATCGCCACCTCCTACGCCTACCCGGTCAAGGTCGAGGCGCGTTATGTGATGGACCCGTCGCCGATCCCGAAATTCGACAATCCCAAGCTGGGCGGTTGCCCCGCGATCCAGCTGTTCGGCGCGGGCCGAGAACAGCGCATCTATGCGCTTCCGCCCTACACCCGGGTGGTCAGCCTCGATTTCGAGGATCACCCCTTCGAGGCCACCAAGGCCGATCACCCCTGCGGGCTTTGCGGTGCCGATGACAGCTATCTGGACGAGGTTATCATCGACGACACCGGCGGGCGGATGTTCGTCTGTTCCGACACCGATTATTGCGAGACGCGCCAAGCGGCCGGCCATCGTGGAAAGGACGCGGCATGACCCCCCTTCTGTCTGTTCAGGACATTACGAAGCGATATGGCGCGCAGATCGGCTGTGCCGATGTCAGTTTCGACCTCTACCCCGGAGAAGTCATGGGCATCGTCGGCGAAAGCGGGTCGGGCAAATCAACGCTTCTCAACTGCATGGCGGGGCATCTTGTGCCCGACGCGGGCAAGGTCGTGTTCGACACGCGCGGGCATGGTCCGCGCGACACGGTGACCATGTCCGAACCCGAACGCCGGATGCTGAGCCGCACCGATTGGGCTTTTGTCCACCAGCACGCCCGCGACGGGTTGCGCATGGGCGTCAGTGCAGGCGGTAATGTCGGCGAACGGCTCATGGCCGTGGGCGCACGCCATTACGGCGAGATACGGGGCATGGCGGTCGATTGGCTCGACCGGGTCGAAATCGCCGCCTGCCGTGTGGACGACCGTCCGACAACCTTCTCCGGTGGCATGCAGCAGCGGCTTCAGATCGCCCGAAATCTGGTGACCGGGCCACGTCTTGTCTTTATGGACGAACCTACCGGCGGGCTGGACGTCAGCGTGCAGGCGCGACTGCTGGATCTGCTGCGCGGGCTGGTGCGCGACATGGGGCTAAGCGCCATCATCGTGACGCATGATCTCGCCGTTGTGCGGCTTTTGGCGGATCGGCTGATGGTGATGAAGGACGGCCATGTGGTCGAGGCAGGTTTGACCGACCGGGTGCTGGACGATCCTCAGCACGCCTATACGCAACTTCTTGTCAGCTCTGTCTTGCAGGTGTGAACCGATGATCGACCTTTCCAACGTGTCCAAGACCTTTACCCTGCATAATCAGGGCAGCACCGTTATCGACGTGCTCGGCAACGTGTCATTGCACGTCGCACCCGGCGAATGCGTGGCCCTGACCGGCGCGTCAGGTGCCGGCAAATCCACGCTGATGCGCATGATCTACGGCAATTACATGGCACAGGCCGGATCAATCCGCGTCGGCGGTGTCGATCTGGTGCAAGCGGAGCCGCGCGACATCATCCGCATTCGCCTCGAGGTTCTGGGCTATGTCAGCCAGTTCCTGCGCGTCGTGCCGCGGGTGCCGACAGTAGACGTTGTGGCCGAACCCTTACGTGCGGTCGGTGTTTCCGGCGACGCCGCCCAGCAACGCGCCAGGGATTTTCTGGCACAGCTCAACATCCCCGAGCGGCTCTGGTCGCTGTCACCCACGACTTTTTCGGGCGGCGAACAGCAGCGCGTGAATATTGCGCGCGGTTTTGCCCATCCCTACCCGGCGATGCTGCTGGACGAGCCGACGGCAAGCCTTGATGCCCTCAATCGCGAGATCGTGCTATCCATGATCGAAGGTGCCAAGACGCGCGGAGCCGCCATCGTCGGTATCTTCCATGATGATGCGGCGCGCGCCCGTGTTTGCGACCGCGAGATCGACGTCAGCCGTTTCACACCGGCGCGCGTCGCATGAGCGCGGGTCGCCTCATCGCGGTCGTCGGGCCCTCCGGCGTTGGCAAGGACAGCGTCATGGCGGGGATTAAACGCGCCTGTCCCGATATCCGCCTTGTGCGCCGGACGATCACCCGTGCGCCGGATCTCGGCGGCGAAGACTATGACGCCGCCACGCCCGAGGCCTTTGCGCTGGCCGTCCGTGACGGGGCATTCTGTGTTCATTGGTCGGCGCATGGGCTGTCTTATGGCATTCCTTCGGATGTGGTGGCGGACGTACAGCACGGCATGGACTGCCTTGCCAATTTTTCGCGCAGTGCCTTGCCGCAGGCCGCGTCCGTGTTTCCGGCCCTGACGGTGCTCAACATCACTGCCTCCCCTGAAACACTCGCCCGCCGGCTGTCAGGTCGAGGGCGCGAAACCGAAACCGAAATCGCGCAACGGTTGTCTCAGGCCGGCAAGCCGGTGCCGAACGGATTGAACATTCTTGCAATCGCCAATGATGGCGCGCTGGATCACGCAGTCGCGCAAGCCCTCGTCGCGCTCTACCCGGTCAGGGTGTAGCGATGGATCAGTTCGAAATGCCCGTCCTCACGTTCCCCGACCAGCGCCACCTCGTCCATGACGAAGGGCGCGGGCAAGATTGGCAGAAGCGCCTGAACGGTGTCTGTCCAATGCTCGATTTCGCCATTGGGCAGCCGTCCGGTCAGGGTCAGGTGAAAGCGGAAATCCTCCATCACGTAAGGATAGCCCCAGCGCGTCAGATTGGCGTCTTGCCGGTCCGACAGGCGCGCCTTGCGCCGCCGGGTCAGCTCTGCCTCCTCCGGTGGCGCACGAAAGGCGTCCAGATCGGTGACACAAGTTGCCGCGACACGCCCAATTTCCGAGCTTTCGCCAACCGGTGTCAACGCGAGGAACCGACCAAGACTGGACAGCTCCAGACCAGCGCATTGCGCCGGCGCACAGGACGCCGCCATCAGGGCGACCGCATTCGCCAAGCCATCGGGATCCGCACCAGCCGCCAGCCGAAAAGGTGGTTTCAAGGTACCGTGGAACCCGTATTTGCGCGGTGTCATCGTGATGTCATCAATCCCGGGCAGATTGGGCTGACGCGCAGTTCTGCCGTGCACAGCATCCCATCCCAGCCAAGTGGCACCGAATTCAGCCAATGCGCCCGCAGGTGGCATGTAATAAATAGAAAAACGAGTGTATGACATGAATTCTCCCTTCGTTTCGACCCATTTGACAGAGGCGTATGACGGTTCCATGTCAGAGGTGCTGCATCTTGCCAATGCCCGTCTGGTTCTGTCCGACCGCGTCGTCACGGGGCGTCTCCTGATTGTCGACGGGCAGATCGCCGAAATCGCGGAAGGCGAGAGCATTCCTGGCGGGGCGGTGAACTGCAACGGTGATTACGTCCTGCCGGGGCTGGTGGAGCTGCACACCGACAATCTTGAACGCCATATGGAGCCGCGCCCCGAAGTCGACTGGCCGCACCTTCCAGCACTTCTGGCACATGATGCCGAACTGGCCTCGACCGGGATCACCACGGTATTCGATGCCTTGCGCGTGGGCTCCATCCACAGTGCAAAGGTGGGCTACGGCGCATACGCACGCAAGCTGGCCGATGAACTGCTTGCCACCCGCGCGGCGGGATATTTCAAGATCAGTCACTTTCTGCATTTGCGTGCCGAAATCTGTTCCGAAACCCTGCTTGCGGAAATGGCGGCCTTTGGCCCGGCAGATCGCATCGGCATCGTCAGCCTGATGGATCACACGCCGGGGCAACGCCAGTTTCGCGACCTGACCGCGCTCAAGACCTATGTCGCGAAAAAACGCGGGATGGATGACGCCGATTTCGCCGCGCATGTGGCAAACCTGAAAGCGCTACAGAAACGTTTTGGCGCAAAGCATGAGGCAGGTGCCGTGACCGAGGCAAAACGCTATGGCGCGGTGATTGCCAGTCATGATGACACAACCGCAGAACAGGTCGCCACATCCAAGGCGAATGGCGCGGAATTTGCCGAATTCCCGACCACCCCCGAGGCTGCCGAGGCCTGCCAAACGCATGGCATTGCGGTGATGATGGGCGCGCCCAACCTCATTCGTGGCGGATCGCATTCGGGCAATGTCGCGGCAAGTGAGCTGGCCTTGGCGGGGCTTTTGGACATCGTGTCGTCCGATTACGTCCCTGCCGCCCTGCTGCTGTCGGCGTTCCGACTGGCCGAGATGTGGGATGACCTGCCCCGCGCCGTGGCCTGCGTCACCCAAAACCCGGCACGCGCGGCGGGCCTGTGCGATCGCGGGTGTCTGGCGACCGGTCAGCGTGGCGATGTTATCCGCGTCGCCATGGGTGACAAGACCCCGCTCTTGCGCGGCGTCTGGAGCTTGGGTAAACGCGTCGCCTGACGCTTCCGGTACCAACAGGCCAGACAGCAGCGCATAGTTTTCCCGCATCCGAGGGTTCGGTCAAACACATTGCGCAGCCAGTCAACGCCAGCACCGCGACGGCGTGCAAAGTCGAAATACCGCTTACGTAAAACTGATCCGCTCAATATGTTGTGGTCGCAAACAAATGGAGGTCACATATTGCCGCGTCTGATCATTCACGCCGGGCCACCGAAAAGTGGAACCACTGCAATACAACGTGGCTTGGTCAAAAAGGTAGATCGCCTCCGTAGTGCCGGAATTCATTATTACTACCGGCCAGGTCCATGGCAATGGGCGCTGATTTTGCCCTACCGGAGCAAGGAACACAGCGCATTCCTCCCGCTTGCATTGCGAAAGCATTTCACGACCATCGCGCAGGCTCTGGAATGGTGCGAAACTGAATGGACGCAGTTTGAAAACTGGGTCAAAACCGAAATCCCGGACACAGTTTTGATATCCAGCGAATATTTTGCATTTAGCGGCGATATTTCTACCCTCGTGCAGCGCCTTTCGCAGTCCTTTGACCGCATAGATGTGATCGGCTACGCACGGCATCCGGTCGACGCTGCCGTGAGTGGATTTGAAGAATTAATCAGGACAGGGTGGGACTTGAATGGCCTTCCGGATATCTCCGCTGAGCCCGCCAATTCGGCGAGGAATTTGCGACCTTACGAATCCCTTCTTGGTCACGGCAACCTGCATATTGGTCGATTTTCGAAATCAACTCTGCTGGATGGCGACGTGGTTGCTGATTTTTTCAACCGGCTTCAGATTTTGACCGGCGAATCCCTCCCCTCGCCAGAAAACCCGTCGGACGACAATCCGGGTGTTTGTGGCGCGGCGGTTGCATGGTTCCTGATGGTAAATCAGGAGCAGAAAATTCGCCACCGTCCAACAAATGAATTCGCTCCATTCTTCAAAAAGCGCAAGGCGCTTGTGGATCGTTTCAGGGCATCTGCACCGATGTCCGGCTTGCCGCGTTTAAAAATGACCGATCCTGTTCTCGAAAGCCTGATCCTCCATCGTTCCAAAAGCACTTTGGAGTGGCTGAACGAAAAACACTTGATAGGCGATCACAGATTTGAGTTTGGCAAAACAATAGATGTCATCCCTACTCGGGCTGAGGTGCGGTCCAGAATGTCCACCTGGCTACAAGGCTACCTAACGCCAGACGCAGTCGGGATTCTTTTCCGGGAAATAGTTCAGTAGGCTGCCGCCCCGCTTCTCAACCCGTAGAGCGAAGTTGCCGCCCCTGCTTCCCTCTGACGGTTCTCGACAGGTTGAATTGACCGCACAGAAGGTCCAAAGCGCCCTTTCGAAGCCGCCACGGACACGTTAAAACATGGCTAAACATCAAGTGATGTGTCTAGACCATCCACCGGCTGAGGGCGCAAGCCGCCAGCCGGAGCCCAGTGAAAGTTTTCGTTTTGCAAACCCCCTATTATCTCATCGACAAATCCCGCCTGCTTCCCAACCTTGAAAAGATCGCCAAGCTTCGCGAAGCGTCGGGGGTCAAGTGTTTGCTGGCGCTCAAATGCTTTGCGACATGGTCCGTCTTTGATTTCATGGCCGAGTATATGGATGGCACAACTTCCTCATCCCTGTATGAGGTCCGCCTGGGGCATGAGAAATTTACCGGCGAAACCCATGCCTATTCGGTCGCCTATGCGGATCATGAAATTGCTCAGGTTTTGGCCTGTTCCGACAAGATCATTTTCAACTCGATCGGACAGTTGTCAAAGTTCAAGGAGGCATCGCAAGGGCATGTACGCGGATTGCGGGTCAATCCCGGTGTCTCGACCTCTGAATTTGATCTGGCCGATCCCGCGCGGCCCTTCAGCCGGCTGGGCGAACATGACCCGGCAGCGATTGCAGCGGTCGCCGATCAGATCAGCGGGTTGATGTTTCACAACAATTGCGAAAACGACAGCTTTGAGCGTTTCGACGAAATGCTGAGCTTGATCGAAGACCGTTTTGACGCGGTGATACAAAACATGGATTGGATCAGTCTGGGTGGCGGGATCCACTTCACCGGTGAGGGCTATCCGCTTGAACGTCTCGCCGCGCGGCTAAAGGCGTTTGGTGAGGCGTTCGGCGTGCAAGTCTATCTTGAACCGGGTGAAGCGGCGATCACCGGTGCTGCGACCCTTGAGGTCACCGTTCTAGACACGATGTACAATGGCAAGAACCTTGCAATCGTCGATAGCTCGATCGAGGCCCATATGCTTGATCTGCTGATCTACCGCGAGCCCGCAAAAATCACCCCGAACACGGGCGCTCACCAGTGGATGATCTGCGGAAAATCCTGTCTTGCAGGCGACATTTTTGGCGAATTTAACTTCGATACGCCGCTAAAGGCGGGGGATCGCCTTTCGTTTCAGGACGCCGCAGGGTACACGATGGTCAAGAAGAACTGGTTCAACGGAGTAAAGATGCCAAGCATCGCAATTCGTGAACTGGATGGAACCACACGGCTGGTGCGCGATTTCGACTATGACGATTTCGTCGCGGCACTGTCCTGAAATATACGAAAGAGGTCTCTTCATTACATGAAACGCAACGTTCTTATCATCGGTGCTGGTGGCGTCGCACAGGTCGTAGCGCATAAATGCGCCCAAAATAATGATGTCCTGGGCGATCTTCATATCGCAAGCCGGACCCTCTCCAAATGCGAGGCCATTATCAAAAGCGTGCATGACAAGGCGGCGATGAAACAGGACGGTGTGTTCGAAGCTCATGCGGTCGATGCAATGGATAGTGGCGCGGTTGCCGCGTTGATTACCAGCACGGGTGCGCAAATCGTGATCAACGTAGGCTCGCCTTTCGTGAACATGACCGTGCTCGAGGCCTGTATCCAGACCGGGGCCGCCTATATCGACACGGCCATTCACGAGGACCCGACCAAGATCTGCGAAGCGCCGCCCTGGTATGGCAATTACGAATGGAAACGGCGCGACGACTGCGCGAGGGCCGG